>CALKHD010000206.1 GCA_938092195.1 uncultured Flavobacteriales bacterium
ACCGCCTTGGTGCCCACCCCGTTCAATCCCACGGTTTTTGAGAACGCGCCTTCGCTGTACTTCGCGCCCGTGTTGATTTTGGACACGCAGTCCACCACTGCACCGTGCGGTATGCCTCGCCCGTAATCCCGGACTTGCACCGCTCCGTCGCGAATGGTCACCTCAATGGTTTTTCCATTGCCCATCAGGTGCTCGTCAATGCTGTTGTCAATGACTTCTTTCAGCAAGACGTAGATGCCATCGTCTGCACTGACACCATCGCCCAGTTTTCCGATGTACATCCCCGGCCTGAGGCGGATGTGCTCTTTCCAATCCAGCGACCTGATGTCGCTTTCGGTGTAGTCTTGTCCAGTTTGCTTCGCCACGGTCCTTCCTTTTCGAACAGCTGAAAGTACTTTTTTCTGGGGCCAATCAAGGCTTTGAGGAGTGGTCGTTTTCCACATCGCCCCCTGTTCTTTCCCGATGACGATGACAAATCTCACCCCCCTTGAATGTGCCCATTCATGAGGTTAGACATCAAAATCCCCTTTAACTTGTTGTATGCCCATGACATCCATCGCCCCTCCGTCGCTATTTGTGATCCTCATGTGCTGCCTTGGATTGCCCGCAATGGCCCAATGGCATGCACCCACCGCGCAGACCAAAGGCGCACATTGGAGCTTGGGCAATGCATTAAAAGTCCAAGAGCGGGAAACCATTCAGGCAGCGCGTGCCGTGGGATACGATCACCAAGAATTGGTGGAGGCATTGGCCGAAGCTCCCCGCGAATGGGATGAAGCCAAACGCACGGGTTCCACCTTGGCCAACACCACCCTGCGCCTTTCCCTTCCCATGCCAGATGCAGCCTCCGCTTTGGGCTGGCATGAAGAGACCTTTCGCGTGGTGAGGTCAGATGCCATGCACCCCGACTTGGCCGCCAAGTATCCACAGATTTCCAGCTACCTCATTTTGTCGGAGCGCAATGCCCTCATCAGTGGACGGGTGGATCTGGGTGACAAGGGGTTTCACGGCATCATCCACACCCCCAATGGCACCGTCTACATGGATCCATGGTCCCCTGGCGATCACGAGCAGTTGATGGTGTACACCCGGGCTGAGTTCATGGCGTCGACCGGAAAGCGCAGGCAAGATTGCGACGTGCGCACCATGGGCATCGGCAAAGACGGAAACGCCAGTGGGCTCCACGAACTCGAGGACGGCCGCATCACCCAGCGCATTGGACCGCCTTACGGCCCCACACTGCGCAACTATGCTTTGGCTTTGGCCTGTACGGGAGAGTACGGACAATTCCATGGAGGCAACGTCAGCTCGGTGTTGTCGGCCATGAACACATCCATCAATCGGATGAACAGCATTGCCGAGCCAGAGCTCGCCATCCGATTGAACCTCATCCCCAACAACGACTTGCTCATCTTCTTGAATGGGTCGACCGACCCCTACACCAATTCCAACGGTGGGGCCATGCTGTCCCAGAACCAGACCACCGTTGACAACATCATTGGTTCCAACAACTACGACATCGGTCACGTGTTTTCCACAGGCGGTGGCGGCGTGGCTTATTTGGGCTCTGTGTGCACCAGCTTCAAAGCCGGGGGTGTAACCGGCCTGCCTGCCCCCATTGGTGACCCCTTCAATGTGGATTATGTCGCCCACGAAATGGGGCATCAATTCGGCTGCAACCACACCTTCAACAACAACTGCAGCGGCAACCGCTCCTCCAACGATGCGTATGAGCCCGGCAGTGGTTCCACCATCATGAGTTACAGCGGCATTTGTTCACCCAACCTGCAAAACCTGTCCGACGATGTGTACCACGTCAACAGCCTGATCGAAGGCTCCGACTATTTGCATTCCGGGTTTGGCAATTCATGCGCCTCGGGCACATCCAGTGGAAACGCGGCACCTTCGGTTACCGTGGGCTCCAGTGGCTTCTCCATTCCCGCCTCCACACCCTTTGAGCTCACCGCCGTTGGAAGCGACCCCAACCCCGGCAACGTGATCACCTACAGCTGGGAGCAATACAACTTGGGGCCGGCCACCACCAGCGGAGACAACAACCTGAACAACCCTTCAGGGAACGCGCCGTGCATCCGGTCTTTCCCACCGGTCAGCAGCCCCACGCGCGTTGTCCCCAAATTGTCCAGCCTGCTGGCCAACCAAACCTCATTTGGAGAGCACCTTCCCGACTACGACCGCACCCTCACGTTCAAGTGCACTGTCCGAGACAACAACCCCGGTTGCGGCGGAATTGCAGTGGGAACCAAGTCCTTCCTTGTGGACGAATCCACAGGGCCATTCGTGGTCAGTTACCCCAACACCAACATTTCTCGTGCTGGCAACTCCGACCTGACCATCCTGTGGGATGTGGCGGGAACCGATGGCGGCAATGTGGACTGCGCCGAGGTGGACATCTATTGCAGCACAGACGGGGGCTATACTTGGCCCTACCTCTTGGCAGAAGCTGCGCCCAATGACGGAGAGCATGTTGTTTTGCTTCCCGCAGTATCCACTTCGCAAGCGCGCATCAAGGTCAAGGGCCACGGAAACATCTTCTTCGATGTGTCCAACTCCAACTTCAACCTCACTGCTGTTCAGGGATGCACCGATCCAACAGCGTGCAACTTTATGGAAGTGGCTTCCACCGATGACGGCTCTTGTGAGCCCCCGGAAACACTGTATGCCGATGCCGATGGAGATGGCTTCGGAAATGTCGCTGTGAACACCACCGGATGTGAGGGCAACATCATCGGATATGTCACAAACGCAACCGATTGCGATGATTCTCGTAATGACGTCTACCCGGGCGCTCCGGGGACGCAGGATGGCGTAGACAACGATTGCAGCGGTGGTGAACTCGGACCCGACGAGCAGAGCCAGTGCCCTGAGGACATCGATGGTGATGGCCTTGTGAACGTGAATGACGTACTCCTGCTCCTCGGCGAGTTTGGTTGCACTGTGGGTTGTACGTTCGATTTGAACGGCGTTCCTGGTGTGGACGTGGCTGACTTTTTGCTCCTTCTCGGGGCATACGGTTTGCCGTGTTCGAATTGAACACCCCGACAGGGGAATTGAACTGCATTGCAACATGGCGCCCCTGCCAACACATCGCACACCCCTTGCCCCACTGACGTGGGCCGCCTTTTTGGTGGTGGGATTGCTGTGCTTTCCGATGGGGCATGTCCAGGGACAAGATTCATTCCACTGGAGCCAGTGGATGCGCAATCCCTTGATTCCCTTGGACAGCATTGAGCAAGCCTTCGACGACACATGGTCAGAGAACAATTCCGAACGCGGAAAAGGCATGAAGCCCTTTCAACGATGGCTGTCCTTTGCCAAGCCCCGTGCTGATGCTCAGGGACTCCGCCCATCAGGGCAGGCGGTTTTGCGGTCGCTTCTTGAATCCGAAGAACATCGATTGCAGGAGCACGCTCAACGCAGCCTCACTTCACCCACATGGAATTACGAAGGTCCGCATGGCCCTTCTGGGCTGGGCGGCTGCGGAAGATTGAACCGGGTGGTTCACCGCCCCGGCTCCCCAGATGAATGGTGGGCTTGTGCTCCAGCAGGCGGGCTTTGGCGCTCCTTGGACGCCGGCCTGTCTTGGACAGCCATGGGCAACGGTCAACTGAACTCCATTGGGGTCACCGACATCGCTTTTCACCCCTTCGATGCCAACCGGCTATGGATCGCCACCGGCGATGGAGATTTTGGGGACACCCGGTCCATCGGGATCTGGACCAGTGAAGACAGCGGGCAAACGTGGTCCTCGACCGGCTTGGATTGGGCCCCATTTATGGGCCGAACCCTCAGCCGAGTTCTGGTCCACCCCACGCAACCTGACACCCTTTGGACAGCATCCAGCTTGGGGGTCTACACCTCGTACAATGGCGGTGACAACTGGACCCGGACAATCATTGGGGACATCGCTTCTTTGGAGATGGACCCGGACAACCCTTCCCACCTGCTGGCTGGCTTTTTTGGAAACACCATTGCAGAGAGTTTTGATGCTGGAGGGTCTTGGGATACCCAATACTTGGACGGAAGCTCATTTGGCATCAGCCGCATTGCCCTGGCCTTTGCTCCCCAGGCATCAGACACCGCATATGCCATCGCAGGAAACGTGAGTGACCAAGGGTTGGCGGGCATCTGGCAAAGCACCGATGGTGGCGGTACGTGGACACCTAAAATGCTCGCCGGTGAAGGACCCAATCTGTTGGGGTGGACTGTGGATGGAAGCGACCTCGGTGGTCAAGCTTGGTACGATTTGACCTTGGCCGTCTCGCCCAACGACGCCAACCTCATTTATGCCGGTGGTGTGAACCTCTGGTCTTCGGACAATGGGGGAACCGATTGGACTTGCGCTGGGCACTGGTATGCGGGCGGCGACCTGCCTTTTGTTCACGCCGACCAACACGGCCTGCAATTCCGTCCCGATGGCTCCTTGCTCGTCGCCAATGATGGCGGCGCTTTTTTGGTCCAACCCGATGCCGAAACGGCAGAGGACCGCAGCGATGGCCTGTCCATATCCCAGACCTACAGGATGGATGCCGACCCCCTGGCCATGGACCGCTTCATTGCCGGAACCCAAGACAACGGAACCTACCTCAAACACAACGGTACATGGGAACATGTGCTGGGAGGCGACGGCTTTCAATGCGCTTTTCACGGAGAGCTTCAAGACGTGATGTACGCCTCTCTGTATTACGGCCAACTCTTCCGCTCAGACGATGGAGGCAATGCGTTTGTTGAAATCGCAGGAAATGCCTCCACAGATGAAAACGGACAAGGCGCATGGCTCACCCCATGGGAAGTCAGCGCCTTCAATCCCGACTGGGTCTACATGGCCAAAGACAAGGTTTATCGGTCCACCGACCGCGGGGAATCCTGGACGGGACTGGAATCACTGACAGGCGGGGATTGCACTGCGTTGGGACTGGCTCCAAACGATGTGAGCCGAATTTATGTGGCCAAGGAATTCAGGCTTTACCGGTCCACGGATGGGCAAACTTTTCAAGAGCTGGATGTCCCGAACGCATTTTCATGGATCAAAGACATTGCCGTCTCCCCCAGCAATGCTGACCATGTGATGGTGACCCTGTCGAATTACAACGACAGCACCAAGGTCCTCGAAAGTTGGGACGGCGGAATTCAGTGGAACAACCTCTCGGAAGGCCTTCCTCCAGCGCCAGTGAACTGCTTGGCCATGAACGTCGATGGCAATGGGCTTCATTATGTGGGCACAGACGTGGGCGTTTACCGCAAAAGCTCGGTCCCGGGCAGCGAATGGGAAAGGCATTCCGAAGGGCTGCCCAACGTGGTCGTCTCTGACCTGGTGGTTCATGCCCCTTCCGGGCGACTTGCAGCCGCCACATACGGGCGGGGCATTTTCACGATCGAACTGCCAGACCCCCCAAGCAAAGACGCCGCCTTAGGTCGACTCCTTTCCCCACGAGGCACCCATTGTCAAGACTCCATTTACCCTGTGGTCCCGGTTCTCAACCTGGGCACCGATGTCATTCACCAGCTGAACCTCCAATTCGGGGTGTTTGGTGGTGAATCTTCTTTGGTCACATGGAACGGCAACTTGGCTCCAGGAGACAGCATGCATTTGTCGCTGCCTGCCTTGGCCGTCATACCAGGCTGGTCAGACTTCACAGCCATCGTCACTGGGGTCGATGGAGCGCCAGATGAGCGCAGCGCCAACAACACCCGATCCTCTCGTTCACTGCGAATCGAAAACCCAGTGGAAGTGGTGGTTTCCTTCACCACGGATTGCTTCGCTTCCCAGAATGGCTGGGTGATCCGCGACGCGGTCGGTCGGGTCCTGCACCGAAGCGGCTGGTTGCCCCCGAGGTCCACCTCCTTGGACACCCTTTGCTTGCCCACATCCTGCTTGCAATTCGAAGTCCATCGAGATCAACTCAGCGGATACGAAGCCCTGATGGCCGACTGTTCAGCACCCTTGGACTTTTCGCTGTCCTTGCTGGATGGAAGCCCCTTCCTGGAAGCGCCGAATGAAGGCGTGGTCGGCTTCTACTCCTTTTGTTTGAACGACTTGGGCGCAGGCGGATGCCGGGATGCGTATGCATCCAACTTTGATCCGGATGCTGCCTTTGACGACGGGACGTGTGAACCCAGCTGTTACCCCTTGACCATCTCCATGAACTTGGGTTGCTCCACCGATGAAACGGGTTGGACCTTGCCGGATGACGGCTTGGCCATTGGCCCGGGCAGCATTCAAGATGCGTCATCCTCATGGACGCTGTGCTTGGATGCGGGCTGCCGCAGCTTTGTGCTGCAAGACATCAATGCCGATGGCTGGGGCGCTTGCGAAGACAGTTCTTCCATCACATTGTCCTTGCCTCAGGACACCCTGTATCACGAGGTCAACCCTGAATTCTCGAGTGTGCTGTCCACGGAATTCTGCCTGCCTCCTGTGCAACATGCAGGATGCATGCTTCCCTATGCGTGCAACTTCGACCCGGAAGCGGACGGCCCAGGCCCTTGCGACTACTCCTGTTATGGCTGCACCGACCCAGCAGCCTGCAACCACAACGCCCTGTCCTCCCTGGACGATGGGAACTGCCTCTATGCTACGGGCTGCACACATCCAGCGGCTTGCAATTTTGACGTCTTTGTCTTGTGCGACGATGGAACCTGCGTGTTCCCAGAAGAAGGACTGGACTGCAATGGAAATTGCTTGAGCGGCGACCAAGACAATGACGGCGTTTGCGACGGCGACGAATTTGCGGGATGCACCCACCCTGACGCCTGTAATTATGCGGCGGGAGCCACCGAGGACAGCGGTTCCTGCTTCTTCCCTACTGTGGCATGGCCCGACACCGATGGCGACGGCTTTGGCGACGATGAAGAGGGCGCCGATCAACTGTTCTGTGGTGTTCCCCCTCCGGGCTGGGTCACCGTGTTTGGCGATTGCAACGACGACAACATCAATGTATACCCTGGCGCCCCTGTTGCGCCCTTGGGAGGCGATGTGAATTGCGATGGATTTGTGTCCAGTGGTGAACTTGCTCCCTGCTCAAGCGACTTGAATGGAGATGGCCTCACCGCCATCGAAGACCTCCTTGGATTGCTGAGCGAATTCGGCTGTACCATCGACTGCGAGCAGGATGTAGACGGAAATGGAGCCGTCACCAGTGCCGACCTGCTTATCCTTCTGGCAGGTTTCGGAACGGATTGCTCCCCCTGATGGGGCACAGCTTGGTTTTTTGGCCGAATTTCGAGCCATGTCTGAAGCTGTACGCCAACTGAACCCAAGCGCCCTGTGGGGGCGATTTGCCGACTTAAACGACATTCCCCGTCCTTCCGGTCAGGAAGCCGCCGTATGCGAATGGATCACAGGCCTTGCCCGTGAAGCCGGTTTGGAGGTCGAATCCGATGAAGTGGGCAACGTCCTGGTTCGCAAACCGGCCACCCCCGGTATGGAAAACCGCAAGACCGTCGTGTTGCAGAGCCATGTGGACATGGTGTGCCAGAAAAACAACGACACGGTCTTTGACTTCGACACCGAAGGCATTCGAATGAGGGTCGATGGAGACTGGGTGAAGGCCGAAGGAACCACACTTGGAGCCGACAATGGACTGGGGGTCGCCACCATGTTGGCGGTGATGGAAGCCAATGACGTGGCCCACCCTGCCTTGGAACTTCTGTTCACCATTGATGAAGAAACCGGCATGACGGGAGCTTTGGAGCTTCGGAAAGAATGGCTCAAAGGAGACATTTTGCTGAACCTGGATACCGAAGACGACAGAGAGATTGGAATTGGGTGTGCGGGTGGCGTAGACATGGCCTTCGAAGCTGATTTTGGCACGGTCTCCGGCACAGAAGACCATGGGGTCACCATCGAAGTCAAAGGTGGCAGCGGCGGCCACTCTGGCATGGACATCCACAAAGGCATTGCCAATGCCAACAAAATTTTGGTGCGCGTTCTCCGCGAAATGATGGCCAAAAACGCCACCGCGGAATTGGCCGTCCTCGATGGAGGCGGCCTTCGAAACGCCATCCCCAGAGAGGCCAAAGCCACGGTGGCCTCCAACCTCAGTGCCGCGCAATGGGAAGCGGAGCTCACCGAGCTCACCGCTGCCATCCAAGCGGAATACAAAACCACTGACCCCAGCCTGACCATTCAGCTGCACGACGTTGGAGCACCGGATCATGTGGTGCCAGAACATCACACCCAAGCCATCCTTTCGGTCTTGGACATCTGCCCCAACGGCATTGACCGCATGAGCCCGGACATCGAAGGGCTGGTTCAAACCTCCAACAACCTTGCACGCATCCTCCTGACCGACGGGAAGATGGAGGCGCATTGCCTCACCCGCAGCTCCGTGGACAGCGAAAAGCTCGACTTTGCCCGCAGGATAGAAGCGGGGTTTGAAATGGCCGGATTCTCCTCCTCGCGCGGTGGGGCATACCCAGGCTGGACCCCCAATCCCAGCAGCGATGTGGTGCGCATGATGACCGATCTCTATCGGGAATTGTACCAAGAAGAGCCCCTTGTTTTGGCTTGTCATGCCGGATTGGAATGCGGCATCTTGGGCAGCCGTTATCCCCACTTGGACATGGTCAGTTTTGGCCCCACCATTTTGGGTGCACACAGCCCCGACGAACGGGCCTCAGTTTCTTCTGTGGCCAAGTATTGGGATTGGTTCCAAGAAGCCCTCAAACGCATCCCTGAACACGCATGAGCTCCTCCCCCAGCAACGGCCAACGGCCGAGAATCGTGGTCATCAACGACGATGGCATCACCGCCAAGGGCATCCAATGCCTGGCCGAAGTGATGACCGAGCTTGGCGACGTCTACGTGGTGGCCCCCGACAGCCCTCAGAGTGGCATGGGACATGCCGTGACTTTTAGCCGAATTCTGCGCCTTCACCCCTTTGAATTTGGTCGAGGCGTGAAAGAAGCGAGGTCCTGTTCAGGCACCCCTGTAGACTGCGTAAAGCTGGCTGTGGCCGAGGTGTTTGGAGAAGACAACCTGCCGGACTTGTTGGTGAGCGGAGTCAATCACGGAAGCAATGCATCCATCAATGTCATTTACTCAGGCACCATGTCGGCTGCAGTTGAAGGGGCCATGTGCGGCATTCCTTCCATTGGTTTCTCCTTGCTGGACGAGCGCTGGGACGCCGATTTTGGCGCGTCGATGCAAGTTGCACGTACCATGGCCGCTGCTGTTCTCGAAAAGGGATTGCCCACTGGCACTTGCCTGAACGTGAACATCCCAAAGGTGGCTCCAGCGGACCTGAAAGGCATCCGTGTCTGCCGACAAGCCATGGGACATTGGAGAGACACCTTTGACCAAAGGGAGACCCCTGGAGGCAGTCCCTACTACTGGATGCGCGGAGAGTTTCAGAACCCAGATCTGGGTGTAGACACCGACATCTATGCCCTCAAAGAAGGCTATGCGAGTGTGGTTCCGGTTCAGTACGACCTCACCGCCCACCACGCCATTGGCCAATTGAACGGTTGGAACCTGAGCCATGAACAAGGCTGAAAGCATAGATCGGGTATGGTGGGGCGTTTTGGGCGGTTTGTTGGCCGCCCTTGCGGGCTACTTGATTTTGGGCATCGGATGGGCTTGGGCCGAGGAGGAATCTCTGGCCTACTTCCACCGCGAAGTCTTTGTGGCGAGCCCCCTATACAAGGACCGCATTCTCAGCCTTTGCACATTGTCTGTGGTTCCCCTGTTCCATTGGGCCTACAAACGGAAAAAGGACCATTTCGCGAAGGGAACCATGTTGCTCATGGTGCTGTTGGTGCTGGCGATTGTCTTTCTGCAAATGAGCGGCGAATGACCGCGGTCCAGTCGCCATCCAAGGCCATCGAAAAGGTGTATGTGATGGCGGGCGAACCCTCGGGAGACGCCCACGCTGCCAAGGTCATTCAAAAGGCCCTTCAGGCGCAACCGGGGCTGCAGTTTCGCGGCATGGGTGGCGACGAAATGGCCGCGCAAAAGGTGGGTCTGGTGGAGCACATCAGCAACACCTCCATCATGGGATTTCTCGAGGTCTTTGCAAAGCTGGGCTTTTTGTGGTCCCTGTTTCGCCGAGTGAAGGCCGACATTTTGGCGTTCAAGCCCGACCGCATCCTTTTGGTAGACTACCCCGGATTCAATTTGAGGCTGGCCAAATGGGCCCGCAAACAGGGCATTCCCGTCGACATGTACATCTCGCCCCAAGTTTGGGCCTGGAAGAAGCACCGCGTTCATCAAATCGCGCGCGACATTGACCGGCTGAGTGTGATCCTGCCCTTTGAGCCGCAGAGTTACAAGGGCTTGGACATCGAGGTCGAATATGTGGGCCATCCACTGGTGGAGCCCTCGCCCAACTTGATCGCCGCTCAAAATGCGGCGGGAACTGAAGGATCGACAGCAAACGAAGAGGCATCTGAAGCCCAAGAAAAAGCGCGTTCGGCCTCCTGGCGAAAGGCCCATGGCTTGCCCAGTTCTGCGCCCATATTGGCGCTCCTGCCCGGTTCGCGCCCCCAAGAAATCCTGCGCATGCTGCCGGTTTTGGAACAGACCGCTCAGGCCTTTCCCAACCATTGCGCGGTGGTGGCGGGAGCCCCAGGGCGCACCGCTGCTGACTACGCGACCTCACTGCCAGTGCTGTTTGGGTCCACGCAGGCGCTTTATGCCCATGCAGATGTCGGCGTGGTGACCAGTGGAACGGCCACCTTGGAGGCCGCATTGGCGGGTTTACCTCAGGTGGTCGCCTATCAAACCAGCGGATTCACCTACCGCATTGCCAAGGCCTTTAGCCGGGTCAAATACATTTCGTTGGTCAACCTGATTCTGGACCGGGAAGCGGTACCTGAGCGCATCCAAGAAGCGTGCACGCCTGCCGTGCTCACCTCCACCCTCAAGGAGGTGATGTCCAATGAAGGTCGGGCCCAGCAGAAATCCGACCAAGCCATGCTTCGTGCAGCCCTGTCCAAAGAAGGGGCCAGCGAGCGGGTGGCCAAGGCGTTGCTCCGGCCGGTCGGTTGACCCGCCTCACTCCTCTTTGAATCACTCCGAAAAGCTCACGCCTTTGTCGTGAATGACGTCGTAAGAGAAACTGAGCGTTCTGCGCTCACCAGCATTGAGTTCGATGTGCCACACAATGGACTCCAACGGCTCATTGAGAACCCCGCCATCCAGGTCTTCTGGAGACATTTCGATTTCCAGATTTCTGGCGGTCGGCAGCGGCTCTCGGACCGTCAGCATCCCCTTCTCTTTGCTTTGGTTGCTGATCTCGATCACAAAGGCGCGCTTGTGCTTGATTCGGTTGCCAAGGGGAGACTTGCTGCACATGGCCATCTCCTTGGAGCGGGACACCCACCATTCGTCGTCCACCCCGCAAGAAACTTGAATGGAGTCCGCCCCTACCATCATAGGCCGCATGCTTGGGGTTTTGCCATTGTTCTGGACTCGAATCTCGCGGGAAGCCACAGCGGACCGGTGCAAAAGAGGGAATGTGACCCACGCCTCCACAACGGAAGCCGTTTTTGGGGTGCAGCTGAATGACCGGACCACCGAAACTTCGTGGCTGGCCACTTCCACTTCCCCTTGGATTGGGCCTCCCAGCGAAAGCCCACTGGGCACATCAAAACGTTGGGCACTCTGCTCTGAGCTCCAGACGACAGAACCTGCATGGGGCTCCTCTTCCCTCGACACCTTGCCATACCCTTTGGGATCAATGGCTGCATCCGAGTTCAATTTTCTGGGGGACCAAGGGCGGTCCACAAAGGTGGCTTTGGTTTCCGCTGTGACCGGAACATTCAAGGTGTACCCCACGCGTTGGGACCAAGTGGCTTTTTGGCCGCCTTGTGCCAAGTTCAATTGGTCCTTGGGCTTCCACCCGGCTTCTGAAGATTCCAGGACTTCGGTCCAAAGGGTGAATCCTGTTCCATCGCTCACGTCGGCGGTTAAGTGGTGCACGTCGTGGCCATTCAAGGTGGCCAATTCCTCGAGGATGCCAGTCTTTTCTCCTTCCAAAAGGGTCAGCTCCCCTACCAATTCGACCCTTCTGTAGAGGGCCTCTCTGAACATCGTGTGCATCCAATCGGACACCTCTTCTAAGTCCTCCACCAATACCGATTCTGCGGTGCCGCCCACTTTGCGATTGGCCCGTAGCATGGCCAAATCCTCCTCCACCAAATCCAATTGGGCACTTTTGAGAGACAGGTCCAGCTCGATGCCTTCCAGCTCAGTCCTCAGGTCTCCTGACCGCTCCTGTTGACTCAGGTTCTGGGCCATTGGCCCAGATTGGGCCGACACTTGAATGGGCTTGGAAGCATCGGAAGGAATGACCCAATACCGGGCATCATCCAAAGGTTGGCCACTCAGGGCCAGCGTACAGGGGACCTGCTCACAATCCGACTTCCATGTCACAACGGCTGCATCCCGGTAAAAAACAATGTGTTCTACAGTTTGGCCTTGCAACGGCCCAAGGCCGCACGTCAGGAGAAAAAGAGAGGACCAGATTATCGGGTTGAATCGGCGCATGCCCGAAAGGTACAGAGGAGCCGTGTCAGGGCACGCATATCACCGTGTCGAGGAAGGGCGCATAAGCCACCCACAGGCCCAAACCTCCAGAAACGTTGGTGGCTACGTCCGACGGGTTGGCAAAAGGAGAGCCTTGGGATTGCACCTGTTCTTCCATGCTCGAAATGGCGTCATACACCCCACGGTCAATGTGATCCCATCGCACCACCACCGTGTCGCCTGTTTTGTAAAACCCGATTTCATCGGGATTGGCGTCTTCCTCAAAGTCCTCGGATGTAACCGGCCGGAAATTGGTGAATTCAAAAGCCAGCCCATTGAAAAAGGCATCGTCCACCACAGAGATGGTGGAGTAAATCAAGCCATCGTCCACGCCCAATCGCTGGGAGGACCATCGGTAAGCATTGCCCAAGGAATCGGGGTCCTCAAACGTCGCGTGAAGAATGCCCAAGGAGTCCACATTCCCCGGAATTTCAAACCACAAACTGTCCAACGGCACAGGCGCATTTAGTTTCGTGAGGGCCGTGGCTGTGTCACCATCAAAAATGGCCTCGATGCCATAGGTTGTTCCCGCTTCGCCCAACACTGAAAAAGAGGTGTAAGCGCACACGTTGCTCAACAGCAGCACTTCCACAGGAAATCCAAGGATGACGGCAGCTGCTTCCAATTCAGTGGGACTCAAATCCCCTGTGCAGATTTCGTCCATGGCCACCGGCTCCCCGTCTACCGTGAGGGTCACCTCGGCTCCACCCGAGTACAAGCTGCCCAAAGAAGCCGCATCCAGCGGGGCAAAGTAGTCTTGCGACTTGCTCAGCAACACCACTGGAGGCCCTCCCAATTCTATGCTGCCTTCGACCACAATTTGTGGCTCTTGATTGGGGACAACCACGGTGATTTCTTGCTCGCAACCAACCAAGAGAAGCGCCACAAAAACGAAGGTGAAGGGGGCCGAAAAAGCGCGAAGAATCTGATTCATGAAAAAAAGGGTACACCCATGCAACGTTTGACCCGTGAACATGTTCAAAATTACGCCTGCTCTTCTCGGCACTCCTTGCATTATCCGAAGGGAATGCACCAAATTGCACCCGAATTCACTTTCCATGTTCAACCGCCGTCAGCTTCGCATCAAGGTTCTGCAAACCTTGTATGCTTTCCATTCCGATAAAGACGGTTCCGTGGAAGAGGCCCACAAGCTTTTGCTCAAAGCTTTGGACAAGACCTACGATCTTTACCTGCTTCTTTTGATGCTCATTGGTGAGATGCAAGACGCTGCTATTGAGCGCATTGAGGCCGGCCGGATGAAGCAGCAACCCACCCACGAAGACCTGCACCCGAACACCAAGTTCGTCAACAACAAGCCGCTCCGTGTGATCATCAAAAGCAAACTGCTGGCCAAGGAGGCCGCCAACCGCAGTTTGGGATGGGGACAGGAACAAGACTTGATTAAAAGGCTCTTCAAATCTTTGGTTTCCAGTGATGAATACTCCGCTTACATGAGCAATGAGGAGCGGGGATTTCAGCACGACCGCGAGTCGCTCAACCGCATGTTCCGAAAGCACATCGTCAACGATGAAAGCCTTCAGGAGTGGATCGAAGAGCAGAGCATTCTCTGGAGCGATGACTTGGACTTGGCCAGCTCCATCGTCCTCAAGACGGTCAAAACCATCAATGAAGACTCCGGAGACCTGATGCTTTCCGAAATGTGGAAAGACGATGGCGACGACCGCGAATTCCTGGAGCACTTGTTCAGCCGCACCCTGGCCATGGGAGCAGAGCACGACAAGGCGATTGAAGAAGCTGCTTCCAATTGGGACATCGAGCGCATTGCCACCATGGACCTGCTGTTGCTTCGCATGGCTTTGGCAGAAGCCCGCACCTTTGAGTCCGTTCCGTTGAAAGTCACCATTAACGAGTACATCGATTTGGCCAAATTTTACAGCACCGAGAAGTCCGGCGCCTTTGTCAATGGCGTGCTCGACAAATTGTTTGGCGCCATGCGCGAAGACGGACGCATCGTGAAAACCGGCAGGGGGCTCATCGAATGAAGTCCAGTCGCCAAGTCATGTGGGCTGTCCAATGGGCAGCATTCGTCCTTGGCTCCTTTTGGCTGACATCCTGCACTTCGGGCTCCACCGAAAGCGTGGACTCCAGTTTCATTCATCTTCCTGGAGAAGGCGGCGCCACCGAAGCCCCAAAGATGTCGTGGGACAAAAAATCCATCGACCTCGGCCTGGTGGCGGCTGGCGAAAAGCGCGATCTCCAATACCTGTTGACCAACTCGGGCAACTCCCCCATGGTCATCACCCAAATCCTGCCCACCTGCGGATGCACCGTGGCCAAAGACTGGGACAGGTCTCCCTTGCCGCCTGGAGAATCCAGAGACATTACCTTGAGTTTTCAAGCTGGAGAACAAACCAAAAAAATGGAGGAGTCCGCCACGGTGGTCTCCAATGCCATTCCTTCATCCGTTGAGTTGAGCTTCACTGCACAAATCATCGGCCCCGACACCCCCTCATCTCTTTTGAATCCATGACACTCATTCCATCCATTCTTCTTCAAGCCGGCGCTGCTGGTGGCGGCAGCACCTTGGTTTTCATTGTTGGCACCATGGCGGTGTTTTATTTCTTCATCATGCGTCCGCAGATCAAGAAGCAAAAGGAGACCCGCAACTTCCGAGAGAACATTGCCAAAGGTGACCGCGTGGTCACTGTGGGCGGAATCCACGGAAAGGTGCTGGAGATCAACGACAGCACTGTCTTGCTCCAAATCGACAAGGGCAGCATGCGCGTGGACATCGGTGGAATTTCAGCCGATGGCGCCGCCAGCGAAGAAGCGATCTCCAACAAAGGCTGAGGATGGGCGCCGGCAGCCGCATCCGAAAGAAAATGTCCTCCCTCAATGGCAGGACCTTTGTCATCTGCCTGAGTTTGGCGGCCTTTCTGTGGCTCTTGAGGGCCATGGATGGAGAAAGAACCGTCACCTACACTTTTGACATCGAACTCATAGGGGCAGAAGCCAGCACTGGCCTGCAAGCGGTCCTCATTGATTCCACGGCCAAGGCCGACGTGGAGCTGTCCTCCTGGGATCACCTCAAGGGCCGCTGGTGGAGCAACCAGACCCCTGTGACCCTCAAGGTCGTGGGGCTGAGGACGCCGAGAACCGAAGTTCCTTCGAGTCAATTGGGGGTAGAAATTGAAGCACGGTTGGGCAAAAGCGCGCGGGTCCGATCCATTTCGCCGGCCACCTTGGCCATTGACGTACGCAGAGGACAGCCAAGACCATGAGCCACTCCCCCACCCCAAAATCGTCCTCTCTGGCCATCGCCCTGCTGCCCATTGCCTGTTTGGTCCTGCTGCTGGCAGCCGACGTCATTGCGTTTGGTGAAGACAGCAGCTATGGCAGCAATCAAGTGGCCTTGCTCATTGCCTCGGGCATCACCGTGGCCTTGGGCATGTGGCGCGGACTGAAGTGGTCGCATTTCGAAAGCCAAATCAAGGACACCCTCGGCGATGCCGTGGGGGCCATTCTGATTTTGCTCCTGATTGGTGCTTTGGCCGGCACCTGGCTGGTTTCGGGCATCATCCCCACCTTGATTGATGTGGGCCTTGACGTGCTCAGCAAAGATATTTTCTTGCCGGCGGCCTGCATTTTGTGCGCGGCCGTCAGCTTGGCTACAGGATCCAGTTGGGGCACCGTGGGCACCGTGGGTGTGGCCTTGATTGGCATTGGCCAAGCCTTGGGCTTGAGTGAAGGCTGGACTGCGGGCGCGATCATCTCGGGGGCCTACTTCGGAGACAAGCTCTCGCCCCTGTCCGACACGACCAACTTGGCGCCCACTGTGGCAGGGACCGACCTCTTCACCCACATTCGATTCATGCTTTGGACCACCGTGCCCAGCATTACTGTGGCTTTGGTTGTCTTCACCTTTGCCGGATTGGGTGCTGAAGGGACCGCAGACTTGGGAGGCGCACAGGCCCTTCAATCCGAATTGGCCCTCCACTTCAACATACACTGGGCCCTGTTCTTGGTGCCTGTGGCTGTGATTGTCTTGATTGCCCGAAAGGTGTCTCCCGTGCCCGCGTTGTTTTTGGGAGTGATCGGGGGTGCCTTGGCCGCCGCCATCGCCCAGCCAGATTTGATTCTGCGGCTGGGGACCGACAGCATCGGACCGGCTTTGGGCCTCGGAGAGACCTACCTCGGAGCGGCTTTTGCCGCATTGATGAATGCAGCTGCTTTGGAAACGGCCATTGAAACGGGCAACCCTGTGGTCAATGACCTGCTGACCTCTGGTGGCATGGCGGGCATGCTGAACACCGTTTGGCTGATCATTTGCGCGCTCACCTTTGGAGCGGTCATGGGTGCCGCTGGATTCTTGGAGCGCATCACCACCGCCATTTTGTCTGCGGTTCAAGGGACCTTTTCGCTGGTCTTTGGCACCGCCTTTTCCAGTGTGGTGTTCAACGTGATTGCGGCCGATCAATACATCGCCATTGTGGTGCCCGGACGCATGTTCCGCGAAGCCTATGCCGAGCGTGGGGCGGCGCCTCAGCTGCTCAGCCGAACGCTGGAAGATGCCGGAACGGTGACCAGCGTGCTCATCCCTTGGAACACCTGTGGCGTGGCCCAAAGCGGGGTCCTTGGCGTGGGCGTTCTCGCCTTTGCCCCCTACTGCGTGTTTAACTACGTGTCGCCCATCATGACCTTGATTGTGGCTGCCATTGGCTTCAAAATTCCTGCCCTCGAGCAAAAGGAATTGACCCAGACGGAAACCAGCTGACCCTTTCGCGTGTTGGACCCACAGATGGAACAAGACGCCTACGTCTCACTGCAAGACGACCGCACCATTCGTGTGGAACGTGCTGCGGAGAACAACCTGCAGCAAATCGATGTGGACATCCCCCGGGATCGCCTTGTGGTGGTGACGGGCGTGAGCGGATCTGGCAAGTCCAGCTTGGCCTTTGACACCCTGCATGCCGAAGGGCAGCGCCGGTATCTGGAGACCTTTAGTGCATACGCCCGTCAGTTCATGGGCGGATTGGAGCGGCCCAAGGTGGAACGCATCACCGGGCTTAGTCCAGTGATTGCCATTGAGCAGAAGACCATCAGCCGCAACCCCCGAAGTACGGTGGGCACCGTCACCGAATTGCTGGACTTCTTGAGGGTGCTGTTTGCCCGGGCTGCTACTGCCTACTCAAGCGCCACCGGAGAGCCCATGGTGAGGTTCACCGACGAAGGCATTTTGTCGCGGATTGTCAAGGACTATTCCGGAGAGCGCCTCCTGATCCTCGCTCCTTTGGTGCGGGGCCGAAAAGGCCACTACCGCGAGCTGTTTGAGACCATCCAAAAACAAGGATACCTGAGGGCCCGCGTGGATGGAGAGGTGGTGGAGCTTGAACCCGGATTTCGCGTGGACCGATACAAGGTTCACGACATCGAAGTGGTGGTGGACCGCATTGTGGTCCCGGAAGAGCCGGCTTTGAACGACGACGGGCAGCCCAATGGAGAGGATGCCGAGCGCGTGATGCGTTCCCTTCGCACGGCACTGGCATTGGGAAAGGGAAGCATGATGGTGCTCCCCATGGACGATGCGGTTGCCCGGCATTTTTCGAGGGCCCTGATGTGCCCCACCACCGGGATCAGTTATCCCGAACCGGAACCCAACCTGTTTTCGTTCAACTCACCCTATGGCGCCTGCCCCACCTGCAACGGCCTCGGGCAAGTGGCCGAGGCCTCCAAGGAGCTCATCATTCCGGACGGAACCAAAAACCTGAGACAAGGCGGATTGGCACCGTTGGGGGTTTTGAAAACCGGATGGACCCGCCAAGTGGTCGAGGTGATTTTGGAGTCGGCTGGGCATTCGGTGCGCACCCCGATGGACAAAGTCGACGAGGTCACGCTGTCCACCATTCTCTACGGTGCCGACCAACCCATCGTGCTGCCGGGAAAAGCGGGGACCAAAGAGCGCCGGGTTCGCTTTGACGGGGTCATCGCCGTGATCGAACGCACGGCCAAGGAAGGATCTGGCGCCCCCCTCAAACGCTGGGCGCAGAAATTCCTTCACAAGCGCCCCTGCCCCTCGTGCAACGGGTCACGACTGAAGCCCACTGCGCACCAGTTCAAAATTGCCGGAGCCACCCTGCCCGATGTGGTGTCCATGGACTTGAAGGACTTGGGCCAATGGTCGGCCGGTGCCATGGAGACCTTGGGAGAGCGCGAATCCGCCATTGCCAAGGAGCCCCTGCAAGAAATCTCCAGCCGCCTCGGCTTTCTGCTTGACATGGGCTTGGACTACTTGACGCTGGACCGGCCTGCGCGCTCACTGAGCGGCGGAGAAGCCCAACGCATTCGATTGGCCACCCAGATCGGCTCCAAACTCACCGGCGTCCTGTACATCCTCGACGAGCCCAGCATTGGCTTGCACCAGCGCGACAATCAACGCCTGATCGACAGCCTAAAAACCCTGCGCGATGTGGGCAACACGGTGATTGTGGTGGAGCACGACGAGGACATGATGCGACAAGCGGATCATCTGATTGACATTGGTCCCGGCGCAGGCAAACACGGAGGCCATGTCGTCGCCGAAGGCCCCCCATCGTCGCATTTGGCGCAAGGCAGCGTCACGGCAGAATTCCTGAACGGCAAGCGCCACATTGCCATTCCCAACAAGCGTCGGAAAGGCAACCGCAAGAAACTGGCCTTGCTCGGAGCCACCGGACACAACTTGAAAGGTGTGGACCTGAGGCTTCCCTTGGGCACCTTCATCTGCATCACAGGCGTAAGCGGGAGCGGAAAGAGCACCTTGGTGAATCAGACCCTCCACCCTGCCCTTCACAACCATTACTATGAGGAGACCAAGCGTCCTCTGCCGTTTAAAAAGCTGAACGGCTTGCAGCATTTGGACAAGGTCATCGCCATCGACCAAAGTCCCATCGGCCGGACCCCGCGGTCCAACCCGGCCACCTACACTGGGGTATTCAATGAAATTCGCAACCTCTTCACCCAACTCCCCGAGGCCAAGATTCGGGGATACAAGCCGGGCCGGTTCTCGTTCAATGTGACAGGTGGCCGCTGCGAAACCTGCAAAGGCGCTGGACTCAGAACCATCGAGATGAACTTCCTTCCCGACGTTCACGTACCCTGTGAAGACTGCGGAGGAAAGCGGTACAACCGCGAAACTGTGGAGGTTCGATACCGGGGGAAATCCATTGCGGACGTCCTTTCCATGACCGTGGAAGAGGCCCTGGAATTTTTTGAAGCACACCCCAAAATCAAACGGGTGTGCAGCACCCTTCGCGATGTTGGCTTGGGCTACATCACGCTGGGGCAGCCCTCCACCACCCTGTCGGGAGGCGAGGCCCAAAGGGTCAAGCTGTCCACGGAGCTGGCCAGAAAAGACACGGGAAACACCTTCTATATTCTCGACGAACCCACCACAGGTCTGCACTTCCAAGATGTGGAGATGCTCCTGAATGTGCTCCATCGCCTTGTGGATCAAGGCAACACAGTTTTGGTCATTGAGCACCAGCTGGACGTGGCGTGCAATGCCGATTTTATCGTGGACATTGGTCCAGAAGGCGGCAGCGGTGGAGGTCAAATTGTGGCCCAAGGAACCCCCGAGGAAGTGGCCGCCGCAAACAAAGGCGCGACCGCCGAACACATCAAAGCCACACTGGACCGAAGGGCCTCCATATAATATTTCGTATATTGATAGGTCATGGTTAGAAAATCACACCTTGACCCGAGGAGCTGGAACGACATCAAGGCTCACGATAGCTGGTCCATCTTTAAGATCATGTCCGAATTCGTTGAAGGCTTCGCTGGCCTTCAAAGGGTTGGACCCTGCATCAGCATCTTTGGCTCTGCCCGGAAGTCGCCGGATGACCCCGATTACAAGCTGGCTACAGAAGTGGGCCGCAAGCTGGTGGAAAGTGGCTACGGTGTGATCACTGGAGGTGGCCCCGGCATCATGGAAGCAGGAAACAAGGGCGCACACGAAGCCGAAGGTGTGTCTGTGGGCCTGAACATGAACCTGCCCCATGAGCAACACCACAACCCCTACATCAG
>CALKHD010000207.1 GCA_938092195.1 uncultured Flavobacteriales bacterium
AACTGGGCATGGCTTCGGTGTTGAGTACCTCACCCGCTTGCGTGTCTTCGTTGAAGTAAATGTTGCGGTGCCGTTCCCAAACATGGGCAACGGGGTCGTCAAAGCCGTTGATGTCGGTGGCCACTTGCCATTGGCTTTCGCCATGTTCGGAATCGGGCGCTCCTCCCGCGAAGGGTTCGGTGGCCAACACCACGCATTCCGGAGCATGGGTGCTGCCCAACGGTGACACCACAACCGGAGGCTGCACAGGAACGTCGGCCTTGGTGATCACCAAGCTGTCGGTGATCACGTTGTCGAGGTCTGTGTTGTCATCACCTCGGCTCAGCCTCTTCACCGTGAACTGCGGATCATCTCCCGCCACCACGTCCACCGACACAAAGCCCCAGTCGTCTGTGGTGATTTCGAATTCTTCGTAATCGAACTGCGGCCATTCCCCCCAATAGTCAATGGCACCTCCTGCGGTCGCCACATTGATCCACAAGTGCTTGTGGTCTTGCGACTGCCCCCTAGAATACCCGTGGGTGTGTCCAAAAAAATGAATGCTCGGCTTGCCACAGACTTCTGTGAAGGACTCCAACTGGGCCACCACCTGGCCAGTAAAATCGCTTTCGCCTGGGGTCCACAATTCGGACTTGTGGGGATGATGGACTTGGGCAAATACAAAGTCAATGTGCTCCATGTCACACGTGGCATTCAAAACGCCTTGCAACCACCCCAATTGATCATCCCCATCATAGGGCGCATTGGAATTCAACCCCAAGAATCGAACGTTGCCATAATCCTTGTACCACCAGTGCTCGTTGTATCCATCCGTTCCGTTTTCCGGCAAATGGAAATACTGGAAGTAATACGATGAATTCACCTCGTGGTTGCCCAAGACCGGGTAGACAGGCACATGGCCAAACAGATCGTGGGATGGGGTGAAAAAGTCGTTGGACCATTCATTGTAGTTGTTGCCGTTGTCCACGAGGTCTCCAGGAATCAAAACCAAGGCGATCTCATCGGACACTTCCCCGCCGAAATAATCGAGCACCCCTTGGTGAATGACCTCATCGAAAATGCCCGGGTTGGCATTGCTTTTTTGCATGTCACTCATGGCAACAAATGAAAAACTGGCCTCGGCTGTGTGGAGAGTTGGCGTGCGAAACCGCAGCGCCGATGTAGAGACATTGCCACTGGTTACCTGATAGTAATAAGGTGTTCCCGAAATGAGCCCCTCTATCAAAACATCGTGCATGGCCCCACCATTGGAAGGCATGCCTTGTGAAGGCAGCACATTGCCCAGATTCTCATCGACCCCCCATTCCAAAACCGCTTCGCCCTCACTTGTGCTCTCCCACATGACTCGGATCGAAGTCGGTTCCGCATCTTGCAAATAAGGCTCCACATTAAACTGAGCTGTGGCCCCCATTGACAGCCCCAGCATCAAAAACGAAATAACGCTCCTCATGAGGTGTAATGTACGTTGGACATTCAGGGAAGAAGCCAGTAGAATGTCAGCAGGCTGAGTAACCAACCTGTCGGTGGCATTTCCTAAAAAAATCCGGCGGGATTCTCGACATGTTGGCGCCCATTTCCTGCAAGCCAAACGCCATCGGGGGTCGCAAAATGATGACTTCTGTCATCTTCGGTTAGTTGATGCTATTTATATTTTACTTAAGCTGTATATTACACAAGTACAGGATGTTATACGAACAGACACATCCCAGCCTGAGTTATCTTCCAGTAAACCCACCATTGCGATGCCCGTCCGATTGCTCCTTGCGCTCCTGATAGCGTTCCCTTTTGCTTTGTTTTCCCAAACTCTTAGCCTGTCAGCTACAGACATTGGAGAGGCCATTCCTCAAAATCGCACATGTGCCACTCACGAAAAGCACATCGAAATGATGGGGCTGCAGAAATACGCTGAATCGCGTGAGCGCATTGATGCCCATCGCGCTCAATGGGAACCCATTGTGGCCCAACAGAGAGCCAATGGCCAAAGTGTGGTGATCACCATTCCCGTGGTGTTCCATGTACTGTATGCGAACAGCACCGAGAACATTGCGGACAGCGAGATTTTCGAGCAGATGCAAACCTTGAACGATGACTTTCGGAGGCTCAACAGCGATGCCGACAACACCTGGTCTCAGGCGGCCGATACCGAAATCGAGTTCTGCCTCGCTTCTTTCGATCCCGACGGATCTCCCACCAATGGCATTTTGAGGGTACCCACCACCGTCTCGAGTTTTGGATCTGACAACGCCATGAAATTCACCTCCCAAGGTGGATCGGACGCTTGGCCGGCATCAGACTACCTGAACTTTTGGGTTTGCAATTTGGGAGGCGGACTGTTGGGTTATGCTCAATTTCCTGGAGGATCAGCCTCTACAGACGGTGTGGTTTGCGGCTACCCTTTTGTGGGCAACAATGGTCCGGGGGCTGGCATCTACAACCTTGGCCGCACCGGAACCCACGAGGTGGGGCACTGGCTGGACTTGCGCCACATTTGGGGCGATGGTGGATGCGGTGTAGACGACGGTGTTTCGGACACCCCGGAATCGGACGCTTCCAACTTCAATTGTGCCACTGGCCACGAAAGTTGCGGATCGGTGGACATGGTCCAGAATTACATGGACTACTCTCAAGACGCTTGCATGAACCTGTTTACTGCCGGACAAGCTGTTCGGATGCAAGCGCTGTTTCAACCAGGGGGTGACCGGGCCAGCCTGTTGAATTCCAACGGCTGTGCGCCGGCATGTGAAGTATCATGCGGTTGTACCGACGCCATGGCCTGCAATTATGACGCTGGCGCCGCCAATGACGACGGGACATGCGATTTCAGCTGTTACGGCTGCACCGATGCCAACGCTTGCAACTACGACGCAAGCGCCACCATTGACGACGGCAATTGCGTAGATCCCAGCCCCACCTTTGGGTGCGAATGCAGCCTTGACGGAAGCCAAACGGCCACCCTGAACAGCGGCGAGTCCAGTGTTGCACTCGAAGTGGATGCTGTGGGCAACCCCAGCCCATCTACCATGGACATCACGCTGGCATTTGACGGACTCGAAAGCACAGGCAGCTATGCCGCTGACTTGGCCATGACCATCACTGACCCCAACGGAACTTGCATCGCATTCGGAGGGTGGAACAGTTCGCCCAGCGGCTGCACCAGCATTGGCGGATATTCTGCCATTTGGCCCAGTTCATGGCAATCTAGCGCGAGCTCCACCTACACTGCATCGGTCGACTTGAGCAGTGCAGGTCTCTCTGGATCGGGCAATTGGAGCTTCACCCTTTACAATGGTTACACCAGTTCTGGCGATGTTTCTTACGACGCCAGCTGGACTTTGAATGACGTTTGCCCCGCCCCTACAGACGTGGCCGGCTGCACCGATGCCAGTGCGTGCAACTACAATCCCGCTGCGACTACGGATGATGGATCGTGTGCAGTGGACGATGCCTGTGGTGTTTGTGGTGGACCTGGTGCCATCTACGAATGCGGATGCGCCGACATTCCCACGGGCGACTGTGATTGCAACGGCAACCAAGTAGACGAATGCGGCGAATGTGGCGGCCCAGGAATCCCCGCGGGTGACTGCGACTGCAATGGCAACCAACTGGATGCCGCGGGTGTGTGCGGTGGAAGCTGCACCGCCGATGCAGACAGCGACGGAATTTGTGACGATGATGACGATTGCGTCGGAACGGTTGACGCCCTCGGCGTGTGCAATGGCAATTGTTCTGCTGACCAAGATGAGGACGGCATTTGCGACGACGTGGACGACTGCGTAGGTCAGCTTGATGCGCTGGGTGTGTGCAATGGAGATTGCACTTCCGATGTGGATCAAGACGGCATCTGCGATACCCCAGGCTATGTGCCCACAACACCCTGTGAGAATGGTTTTGCAGGCATCTATCCCTGCGACCAAGTGGACTTCATGAGCCATTTGACCACCTCTGAAGTGGGAGGAGGAGAAATGAACGATATCTGGGGATGGACAGACCCACTTGACGGGAAGGAATACGCCTTGCTGGGCCGAACATCAGGCACGGCATTCATCGACATCACCGACCCGAACAACCCCCTCTATTTGGGCAACCTGCCCACCCATACGGTGAACTCCTCTTGGAGGGACATCAAAGTGTATGCCGACCACGCTTTCATTGTCTCCGAGGCCTCCGGTCACGGCATGCAAGTGTTTGACTTGACGCGCCTTCGCAACGTGACTGCGCCCCCTGTGACCTTTGACAACGACGCCCACTACAGCGGATTTGGAAGCGCCCACAACATCGCCATCAACGAAGAATCTGGGCGTGCCTACCCCATTGGAGCGAGCACGTTCTCTGGCGGCTTGAACATCATCGACATCAGCAATCCCCTTGCGCCCACACTCATCGGTAGCTATGCTGAAGACGGGTATTCTCACGATGCCCAAATCGTGAATTACATCGGACCGGACACCCAATATGCCGGCAAGGAAATCGCGTTTTGCTTCAATGAAAACACCGTGACCATTGTGGACGTCACCAATGCTGGGGACGCTCAACTGATCAGTTCTCAGGGCTATTCCGGTTCTTCATACACCCACCAAGGCTGGCTCACCGAAGACCACAAACACCTGCTGGTCAATGACGAATTGGACGAGCAGAATTCTGGGGGCAATACAAGGACTTACATCTTCGATGTTCAAGACCTCGACAACATCTCTTTGATTGGCACCCATTCGGGGCCGACTTCAGCCATTGACCACAACCTCTACAACCACCAAGGCCTCTCCTATCAATCCAACTACCGCGCCGGATTGCGCATTTTGGACTTGGAGAATGTGGGCCAAGGCACACTCGAAGAGGTGGCTTATTTCGATGTCTACCCATCGAGCAACTCCGCCAATTTCAATGGGACATGGAGCAACTACCCCTTCTTTGCGTCGGGCAACGTCATTGTGAGTCACATCGAAGAAGGCCTCTTCGTGCTTCGGCCCAACATCACGCCGCCTTGCTTTGAATCCTGTGGATGCACCGACGCCACGGCGTGCAACTACGACGCCACGGCCGACAACGAAGACGGCAGTTGTGACTTCAGCTGTTACGGATGCACCGATGCCACAGCCTGCAACTACGACCCTGCAGCCACCATCAACGACGGATCATGCGTGGCCCCCAATCCAGAGTTTGGCTGCGAGTGTTCCATCTCGGGCAACCAGACGGCTACACTTTCAGGTGGCCAATCCAGTGCTGCTTTGGAGGTAGAAGCCTTGGCCAACCCTGCTGCCTCGAGCATTGAAGTCTCTGTGGTCTTCAACGGCGCCGGCAGCAGCTGGCCTGCAGACATGGCCATGGCCATCACTGACGGAAACGGAAATTGTGCCGCGTTCGGTGGATACAACGACAGCCCCGCCGGCTGCACCAGCATTGGAAACTATCTGGCCGTGTGGCCTTCTTCATGGAACGTCTCCACCTCCGGCACATACACGGCCACCGTGGACTTGAGCGCAGCCAATTTGCAGGGCACAGGCACATGGAGCGTCCTCCTTTACAACGGTTGGAGCACAGGTGGTTCTGTGACCTATGACGTGACTTGGACCATTCAGGATGTCTGCCCCAATGGCGGTGCTCCAGATGTTCCCGGGTGCACCGACTCCGCGGCTTGCAACTACAATCCAGAAGCCACCCTCGACAACGGGACCTGCCTGTATGACGATGTGCTTGGCGAGTGCGGAGGAGACTGCACGGCCGACGTCGATGAGGATGGGGTCTGTGATTCAGACGAAATCCCGGGCTGCACCAACGCTGACGCCGACAACTACAACCCCAATGCCACCGACGATGATGGCTCCTGCACATTCTCACCAGAGTGTCCTGGAGACTTCGACGACAGCGGTGTGATTGGGGTCAATGACGTCTTGATTGCCCTTGGCGAGTTTGGTTGCTTAGGCGTGTGTACTGCAGACTTGGACGGTGACGGAGTCGTCGGAGTTGGTGACATTCTCACCATCCTGTCCGGGTTTGGAGAGCCTTGCCCTTGAGTCATTGCTCACCAGCCGCCGAGCACGACCAGAATTAAAACCACCAAAGCCAAGTACAACGCGAAAGGTGCAAACAAGGCCAGGGCCACCCAACGGGCTGCCCGTGACAGCTTGAACCTGGGATACAACTCGGGATGCTCCAAGGACTTGCGAAAGGCCTTTCTAGAAACGAAATAGCCGAAGATTGTGGCCACAAGTCCCAAGGCGATCGGGACACCAGCCAGCGGAATGCCCAGGTACTGGACAGCCCCTTCTCCGGCAATTCCGAGCGCCCATCCCAAAGACAAGATGAACCCCGGCACGGAACTGGGGTGCCGTCCGTCCACTGGATCGGGCAAGGTTTCGCTGACCGCATGAACCGGTCCATGCGTGGGAGATGAAAGCTCTTTCTCTCTGGGTTCTTGATGAACCTGGGCGGATTCACGTTCAGCCGCAATTTGTGCAGAAGTCACCTCGACCCGATCAGGGGTGTTGGACATGCCTGCTTTCTCGCCAGGCAACCAAACGGCTGTCGGCTGATCATGCCCAATCCCCATTGAAGAAACGTGCCCCCCCTGAATTTCTGGAGCCATGGATGCTTCCGCAGCCTCTCCGCTCTGTTGTGCTTTTTGACCCCGATGATGCTGTACGTGGTACCCTTTGGAGTATCTGCGCTTTTGAACTTGGCTTTCTCCCAACCGTTGCTCCATAGAACAACCCACCAGAAGCACCGCTGCAATCAGCCCCAGAATTTGAATCCTCATGGGCTGAATTTATGCCCCTCGAAACAAACCGCCGAAAACCGCTCGGTCAACGAATCAACTGAACCGTTCCCGCCAACACCTTCTTGGATTCGCAAATGCCCTGGGCCTCGATTCTCCATGTGAAGAGCTCATTCATGTGGGAGAGCCCTTCATTGCTTGGGCTTCCATTCCACCACCAATCCTCGTCGTCGGTTTCAAAAACGGGCCTCCCCCAACGGTCATAGATCACCATGTTGAAAGACTCCACTCCGGTCATCACAGGACCAAAACCATCGTTGATTCCGTCGTTGTTTGGCGAAAAAGCGGAAGGAACGAAGATGAGCATGCCATCGATCACCTCCACATCTACCCAATCGGTCGACACACATCCGGCACCATTTTGCACAGTCAACCCCACCTCAAACGTCCCTGAAGACAGGTAAGCGTGTTGGGCCTGCGTGTTGACTTGGACATTTCCGCCTGGCTTGATGTCGGATTGACCATCTCCAAAGTCCCACCTTCTGGACAGGATCACGTCTTGGGTCATGTCCTGAAAGTCCACCACAGCCCCTGGGAAGCAGACGACCTCTGGGCCATAAATGAATTCCACATTGGCCGGCTGAGTGAAAGGAATTTCCACCTCAACGCTGGTCAAACATCCATTTCCATCAAGCAATTCTACCACGTAGTCTCCTGGGTCCAGGTTGGACTGCTCTTGTGAAAAGGAAGTCAACACCAAAGGAGGGCCCATGTCATCGGGCCAAATGACAGTGCTGGGCGCCACATCACTCGAAAAATTTGCGCGCAAAACTCCGCTGCCTGACTCGCATGTATCAGGCTCGACCTGCATCTGTAAAAAGGGGGGTGAAGGGGCGGACAATGTCACCGAATCCACCGCCACACAGCCGTTGTCATCGACGGCTGTAAAAACATAAACGCCGGGCCCTAAACCTGTGACGGTATCGTTGCCCAAGACCCCTGTGGTCAGCGGAAAAGCATAATTGGGAATGCCGCCTGACGCCTGTAAAACCACACTTCCATCTTCAGAATCGGCGCATCGAACCTGGTATCCGTTGAAATCAGACACAGGGGTGGCCAAAACTTCCAATGCCGGCGGGGCCGTGAGTGAAACCATGGTCGTGTCAGCGCACCCCAATGGGTCGGTTACAATTCCAATGTACTGCCCTACAGACAGTCCTTCCATAGCGACTGGGTTGCCAGAAGCATCCACCCAATCCCAAGAATAGCCTCCTGCCTCATCATTGCCCCCAGATGCCAATGGCTCAATGCTTCCATCCTCTGAATCAGGGCACGACACCGCAAAACCATTGTAGGCCAGGTCGGGAACCGCTTGGGCCTGAACGTCGAATACCTCTATTTCAAAAACGGCCTCGATGTTCGAATCGAGGCACTCTGAAGTCAGCTTGACTTGGTAAACACCTGGCTCATGAAAAACGAAAGTCAGCGAATCGTTGATCCCTGGCTCCTCGAGCGGCACTGGCAGTCCCGACCCTGTGATTTGCCAGACTTGGTAACAGCGCAACCCCACCTCTGTGACATTGTATACCGTCACTGAATCCCCTGAGCAGATTTGACTGGAACTCGCCTCAATGGCGGGCTCGTTGTAACAGGTTTGACATTGGTACACGTCCTCCGGTTCGAAGGCGGATGTACTCACCGCAACGTTGAATGCGGTGGAAGAGAAAACTTCGCTTGAGGGGATGTCTTGGGCGCTCACTGCCACGGGCAACGACGCGATGTTGACCCCCACAGATTGACAAGAGACTGAACCATCAAAATCTGCCCGGATGAAAAGCGGATCCATCGAGCCATCCGTATTGCCGAACACACTGGAAGAGGTATACGCCGACATGGAATAGCCCAAATCCTCATCGAACCTCACGCCCACGGCCTTGTCACGCTCATTTCCTCCATATGTCTTGGCCCATGTAACGCCTCCATTTGTGGTCAATTGAACCAACAAAATGTCTTGCTCGTCCAAATCCTGGGTCAAGGCATCAGGATGGTCGAGAACCGAAGCCCCATAACCGTCTGTGCTTCCCAACAACGCCAACCCTCCTTGAGCAAAGATCAGATCTCGGCCCAATTCATCGCCCGGACTTCCCACAGCGCGAGACCAAACCACCTCTCCATCATCCAAATTCAACTTCATCAATAAGATGTCCTCGCCTCCAATTCCACCTGTGGTGGTGGGCGCCAAAACGTAGACCACACCTCCCTCCTCATCCACCAATCCATTGCACCCCCAGGCGATGTGCTCATTGGGGCCAAATCCAGCCCCAAAACTCTTCATCCAGACAGGATTTCCCTGAGCATCGAGTCTTGCCACTTCGACATCCCTACCGCTCAAGGCTTGGTTGGAAACAAACACGAACCCGCCCTCTTCTAAAGGCTGAATCATCAATGGATTCGCACTCATACTGGGATATCGCTTGGCCCAAATCAAATTGCCTTGGGCATCCAGGCGCAACAATACAGGTCGCTGCGTAGCTTCTCCAATGGCCACAAATCCAGACCCCATTGGCTGGACATCGAAAACCCAAGTCACGTCTTCATAGCCCTTGTACCATTCCAAATTGCCCTCGGCATCGATGCGCATGGCAAACCCTTCATTGTCCAAGATGGGATTCCCGCTGATGTCTAACCCCATGGCGATGGCACGAGAACCTCCAATCACATAGCCCCCATCTAATGTCGGTTCGATCGACTTCCCTCCTTCTGACTCCGCTGTCCCGTACAAATTGAACCAATCTCGGTTCCCACAGGCATCCACCTTGTACACGTAGACATCACAACCACCAGCACTGCCATTGTTTTGGTGCTGGCCCGTGGCCACAAAGCCGCCATCAGAAGATGTGGTGATGGCCAAACCACCTTGCATGGCATTCAGGTTGTACCGCCTCAGAAAGGTCTGATCCAACCCACCCTGCCCAGATAAAGAGGAGAGGAAGAACGTTCCCAACAGCAATATGATCGCCTTGTTGAACATCAGGGTGCCGGCGGCGCAGGAATCACAGTTAACGTGTCAAAGACCGCGAACTCGATTTGAGAGGATGCGTAACCCAATTGCGTGAGCCAGTCTCTGTAAACGTCTTGGCTTTGGGCCTTGAGAAGAGACATGCAAAATTCAACTTCACTCTCTTGGGGACGACAAACCACCCACTCCGCTCCTTTTTGATCCAGAATGTCCAAAAACATGGGCGTGAGGAACGGACACATGAATCCATCTTCAGCCATTTTTATCTCCACGCGCACGAAAGCGGGGTCTGGCTGGGGAGTCGGCGACCCGACTACGGAACCCAACATCTTGACAATCAAGAGGGCAAGCAACATTTGGTTTGGTTCAAGTAGACCCTCAATCTACCATGTGCAACCTGGTTTTGGTACGTATTTAAACTCTAATTCACAATCGATTGACATTCGTCGAACAATTATACACTTCTCTCACCTTGCGTTGAATCCAGGGCATACACCTGTCAAATCATGCACTTTTTTGACTCAAAACAAGAATAAACAGCCCGGGAACCCTATAAAGTCAGTCGTGTGAAAACGTGTTTGTCTCCGATTACAAATCGAAATGCCCATCTCTTACTATGCGCTCAGAACTTTCCTACTTAAATCCGTAATTTTCAATTAGAACTGAACCGAAGAATGAAAGCTTTTCTCACCCTAAGCCTCATGTGCTGCGGCATTTTGTGCACATCCATTTTCGCGCAATCTGCTGCTCTCACGTCCCCTCAAGAAAGCGACATCCCAAGTGACCGAACGTGCTACGCGCACGAGAAGCACGTCCAAATGATGGGACTGCAGAAATACGCCGCTGAAGCCGAGCGCATTGAGCAGCACACTGCGCAATGGGCACCGATTGTGGCACAGCAACGGGCGGCCAACCAAAACGCGGTGGTCACCATCCCCGTGGTCTTCCACGTGGTGTACCGCACCGCCACCGAGACCATCTCTGCCGAGCAGATCCAAAGCCAACTCGACGTCCTCAACGACGACTTCAGGCGTTTGAATTCCGACGTGGACGACATTTGGCCGCAAGCCGCGGATACGGAAATCGAATTCTGCTTGGCCAGCTTCGACCCCCAAGGGAATCCAACGGACGGCATTCTTCGAGTGTCCACCACCGTCAATGGATTTGGCACAAACGACGCGGTCAAATCGGCTTCTTCTGGTGGTTCAGACGCTTGGCCTTACAATGAATATTTGAACTTCTGGGTGTGCAACATCGGAGGCGGAATCCTCGGCTACGCTCAGTTTCCTGGTGGTTCAGCCAGCACCGATGGCGTG
>CALKHD010000208.1 GCA_938092195.1 uncultured Flavobacteriales bacterium
TTGACCTCAACTGCGAGAGCCACGTGTCCATTTCGATCAAAACAAGCCACATCTACCCTTCCGTCCACCTGTCCAAACCGAACAGGGTGCTCCAAAACCATTCTCGAAATCGGCCATCCAAGGTCCACCAGGGACAACACCAAATGTTGCCTGACCCACTCCTCGGGCTCCAATGCGAGCCATTTTTTTCGAATGGCACATCGAATTTCCCAACGTCCATTCCTCATCTCCACGGGTAAAACCGCAGATTGAAAGGCCAACTCCGGCCATGAGTCTCTTGGATCGGAAGGAACAGACGTGTCCATAGCACGAAAGTGCAACAGCAACGCATTACATTGGGACTTCTTGAACCGCTACCTGAGATGCAACAACCCACACGGCTCTTCGATTTTCCACGCTATCAGCTGACCAACAACCCGGTGGACCTCATGATGACCATGCCCAATGGCGGCAATCCGGTCTCTTACTCAACAGCACAGTTTGTCAATGAAATGGACCAAGTCTCACTTGGACTCATTGCAATGGGGCTCAACCCAGGAGACAAAATCGCCTTGATTTCACACAACAACCGTTGCGAGTGGAATTTGATGGACCACGGAACCCTTCAAGCTGGCGGCATCGATGTCCCCATCTACCCTACCATGACGGCGGAGGACTACGTGTACATTTTGAACCACAGCGAAAGCCGTTTCTGCTTTGTCTCGAACGCTGAACTGCACGCCAAGGTGTCTTCCATTTTGGACCAGGTCCCCTCATTGGAAGCCGTTTTCACCTTTGAAAAGGTGAACGGTGCCAGACACTGGAGCGAGGTTTTGGAGGCCGGAAAATCCGGAACCGAACACCAATCCACATTGGATTCTCGTCGCGATGCTGTTGTGGAAACCGACATGGCGACCATCATTTACACCTCCGGCACCACTGGACGTCCTAAAGGGGTGATGCTGACCCACAAAAACATTGCGCAAAATGCACTCCACAGCGTTCCCCGTTTGCCCGAGCGTGAATCTGGAACGGAGTACCGCGTCCTGAGCTTTTTGCCGGTCTGCCACATCTTTGAGCGGATGCTGCACTACCTGTACATGTACGAGGGAGCCAACATCCATTTTGGTGAGAGCTTGGAAACCGTCAAAGACGACTTGGCCGCAGCAAAACCGCACATGTTTACCGCAGTGCCCCGTCTGTTGGAGAAGTTCCACGACGCCATTGTCGCCAAAGGCAGGGATGCTGGCGGAGTCAAATCGGCCATTTTCAATTGGGCCGTTGGATTGGCCTTGGCCTGGGAGCCCGATGGAAGAAATGGCGGTTTCTACGAATGGAAACTCGGCATCGCGCGAAAGCTGGTGTTCGATAAGGTGAAAGAGGCCCTTGGATTGACGCAGATCATGGCCGTGGCCTGCGGGTCTGCCGCATTGGCACCACGACTCGCGCGGTTCTTTAATGGAGCAGGCATCCCCGTATATGAGGGCTATGGACTCACTGAAACCTCTCCTGTGGTTTCCGTTAACAGCCTGAATTCACCCGACATGCTCAGGATTGGCACCGTCGGAAAGCTCATCGAAGACACCGAAGTTCAAATCGCGGAGGATGGTGAAATCCTGGTCAAGGGTCACCAAACCATGATCGGGTACTACAAGGACGACGAAAAAACGGCCGAGGTGATGAGCGATGGATGGTTCCATACAGGAGACATTGGTGTGATTGAAGACGGCTTTCTCCGCATCACCGACCGCAAAAAAGAGATGTTCAAAACCTCTGGAGGCAAATACGTTGCACCTCAGTTGCTGGAGAACGCCATCAAAGCATCCCGCCTGGTCGAACAGGTGATGGTGATTGGCGAGGGAAGAAAGCACCCCGCTGCGTTGGTGGTGCCCGACATGGCAGTGCTCGAGGAATGGTGCCGTCGGCACAACAGACCCTGTCCTGCAGCAGCAGACGTTCCTGATGATCAGGAGATCTGTGACCGCATCATGGAAGACATCCACGGACTCATGGAGCCCTTTGCCTCGTGGGAGCGCATCAAGAAAATTCAAGTTCTCCCCGCCGCATTCTCCATTGACGGAGGCGAACTCACCCCCACATTGAAGCTCAAGCGAAAGCCCATTCTGGCGAAGTATGGACATCTGATTGAGGCCATCTACGGGGCATGATCGACACCTTGCAAGCCTGGGATGAGGCTTTGCTCCTGTGGTTCAATGGCAACCCTTTGTGGATGCACAGCGCTGCATGGATTCTCACGGCCAAATGGACCACCTTTCCAGTGGTCCTTTTGATTCTGGTGAAACTCATGCGTCAACGAGACCTTCGCAAAGGCCTGCTCGGCCTGGGCTTGTTCTTGGCGTGCATTGGGGGAACCGATGCAATCAGCAGCAGATTGATGAAGCCAGGGTTTGAAAGGTTGAGGCCTTCCCACAACCCCAACTTGTCCGAACAGCTGATTCTCCACACCCACAGCGACGGAACAGTCTACAAAGGAGGGGCCTTTGGAATGGTGTCTTCCCATGCCGCAAACACCTTTGGAATCGCCACCTTGGCCATTCTTCTTTTTGGCGGTTATTCCTGGCGATGGCTGTGGCTTTGGGCCGCCATTGTGAGCTGGACCAGAATCTATCTCGGCGTTCATTATCCGGCTGACATTGTATTAGGAGCGCTGTTTGGGGTAGGATGGGCAGGCGCCGTTTATCAGGTTTCACACCGCTTCAAACTCCTCAATTCAGAGCCATGAACTCCGCCTCTATCCCCTTCATCATCGGAATCTTTTTGGGCGGCGGAACAGGCTCCGTACTCCGGCACCTGCTTGGAATTTGGCTCAATGGCCGATCCACCCTTCCTCTCGGTACACTCGCTGCCAACCTCGCCGCAACCGCCATTCTGGCGTGGGTCACCCTCCGACTGACAGAACGCTGGCCCGATGGCCACGTTTTGCCTGCGGCCATGGCCATTGGCTTGTGCGGCGGGTTCAGCACCTTCAGCACTTTCAGTGCAGACAACCATCGCCTGATCATGGAAGGCCAATGGACTTGGGCTGTCGCCAACATTGGCATCAATGTTTTGGGCTGCCTGATCACTTTTGCCTGCATTGCAGCGGCCGTGCGTCGCTAAATTCACATCCCAGCCCATTGCTCATGCCACTGAACTCCCCTTCCCCTTGGCAAGGCATCTGCCTTGTCATGTTCTTCGCAGCCAAAGCTGCCATGGCCCAAGCCCCCCAAGGAGAGACCAAAAAAGGCCTGCCTCCGAAACTCATTGTGGCCATCACAGTGGACCAAATGCGGGCCGACTATCTCACACGGTTCAATGAAGGTTTTGGGGAAGATGGTTTCCGGCGCTTTTACGATGAGGGCTTTGCTGCGATGGACCATCACTTTTCCTATGCGCCAACCTACACCGGGCCTGGGCACGCCAGCATTGCCACAGGAACCACCCCCGCTGTGCATGGAATCATAGGCAACAATTGGTATTCACGCTCTGAAAACCGAAGTGTCTATTGCGCGGAGGACGCATCCACACTTCCCGTTGGAATGCCCAACACCGACATCGGCAGCAAAGGGCAAATGTCTCCTCACAGAATGGCCTCGAGCACCTGGGCCGATGAACTCAAACTTCACTTCACCCAGCGCAATGGAAGGGCGCCAAAAGTCATTGGAGCCAGCATGAAAGACCGGGGCGCCATCCTTCCAGCAGGCCATGCGGCCAACGCCGCTTACTGGCTCGTTAACGGAGATTTTATCACCAGCAATCATTACATGGAATCTTTGCCAAAATGGGTCATTAAATTCAATGAATCCAATGCCACAGAAGACTACATAAATGGAGGGTGGAACCTTCTAAACGAACCAGAAACGTATCAGTCCTGTATGCAGGACAACAATCCTTATGAAGGAAAATGGAAAGGATCGGATAGAGCAACTCTGCCGTACGATATTTCAAGATTG
>CALKHD010000209.1 GCA_938092195.1 uncultured Flavobacteriales bacterium
GGTGGTGCTTGATTGATGCAACGGGCCCGGCGCCATCTTCGACTGCGGATGTTCCGGCATTCCAACTGGAGACTGCGACTGTGACGGAAACCAGCTCGACGCCCTCGGCAACTGCGGCGGTGATTGCTCAGCCGATGCCGACAGCGATGGCATCTGCGATGACGTGGACGACTGCATTGGCCAACTCGATGAGTGCGGAATCTGCAACGGGCCTGGCGCCATCTACGACTGCGGATGTTCCGACATTCCCGCAGGAGACTGCGATTGCGACGGAAACCAGCTCGACGCCTTGGGCATCTGCGGCGGCGACTGCGCAACCGACATTGACGAAGACGGAATTTGTGACTCGGACGAAATCCCAGGTTGCACCAACAGCGAAGCATGCAACTACAATGAAAATGCTACGGATGACGATGGCTCATGTGAAACAGAAGACGCCCTCAACATTTGCGGCGGGGATTGCTCGGCGGACATAGACGGCGATGAGATCTGCGACGATCAGGACGATTGCGTGGGAGAATACGATGCCTGCGGAATCTGCAACGGACCTGGTGCCATTTATAGCTGTGGTTGCTACAACCAACCCGTCAGCGATTGCGATTGCAATGGCAATCAGCTGGACGCGCTCGGGGTCTGCGGAGGAAACTGTGAATTCGACGTCGACAATGACGGCGTCTGCGACTCTGAAGAGGTGTTCGGCTGCACCGATGACACCGCTGCCAATTATGATGAGAGCGCCACCGAAGAGGATGGCAGCTGTTCGTTTGAAGGTTGCACCGATTCGGAAGCTTCTAACTTCAACCCATCCGCCACAAGCGATGATGGAACCTGCGAATACATCTGCATCGGACAAGCAGGTTGCACCTATCCAAGTGCATTGAACTACGACGAAAATGCAAACTGCGAAGACGGCACTTGCACCTTCTTTGATGGACCACCAAATGACACCTGCCCGTTCGACACAGACGGCAACGGCATCATCGGTTCCGCCGACCTCATCGTGCTCCTCTCCTTGTTCGAAACCACATGCGAATAATCTGAGATTGGTTTTACGTGACGAAAGGTGGAGCCCCCATTTCGATGCCCACTTTAGCCTTGGCCATCTTTGTGCTCTGCAGAACCCAACTGGGTTTCTCACAATGTGATTCCACAGCGGGAGAATTTTTCTATTTCCGTTGAAAGAATCGCCCAAGACAGAGGCGTCATTGAAAGGAAATGGTGGAACCACAGACCTTTCTGGCTGCCGCACTTACCGGGTTTATTTGAATTGCGAAACGGCCCAAGACATGCGCAGCGCTGTTGAAGGAAACAGCAACCGGCCCCTCCCAATAGAAACCACCACCAGTTTCTTTCAAACCAGCCTCTTCTCTGGCGCCAACAACGTGCTGGCCAATGTCATTTCGCCTGTTCTGCATGGTCTCTGTCCCGATGTCATTTGTGACAGTTGGCTCACCATTGGCATCCAACAAAGCGCAAATCAATCAGCAGGAGAAGTCGAGGTCCAGCTCACAGAGGACAACCCCCCTTCCTCTTTCAACAGGTTTTGCCCACGGAAACAGCGTCAATGTTAACAGCCTGGCCGGAGCCACGGCCATTGGAGACTTGCTCTTGCTCCTGGCATCCTTTGCCAGTTTGTGTTCGGATACAGAATAATCACAATCCAAATTTTGAGTTGGGTAGACAAGGAATCGCGCTATCTTTGCCCGCCTTAATGGTGGCTATAGCTCAGCTGGTTAGAGCATCGGTTTGTGGTACCGAGGGTCGTGGGTTCAAGTCCCATTAGCCACCCACATTGAAACGCCTGGTCCCCTTGGACCGGGCGTTTTTGTTGACTTACAGCGTCAAACCAAATCAGACAGATCGGTGATTCCCAGCGGTGTTTGACTCTCAAAACCTTCGCCAGAATTCACGCCAATGAATCGACCCATGGTGATGTCTCTGCCCCGCACCACAGCCATGAATTCAGGTGTAGAGATTGGGGTTGCCAACTCTGAAGCACTCGGCACCCTGAGCGCTTCAGCGGGGTCGGCTCCAGGGACGTGAAATTGAGAAGAGTAACATGCAATGGCTGCATACTTGGCCTCCTCTGCCCCTGTGATGTCGACCACAATGGAGGGTTCACGGAAGCGATCTTGGATGTAGTGAAGAACATGCTTCGGGCGATGCGCCTGCTGACGGGTTCCATCTTCTTCCGCCGTTTCAATCTTCGCCAAGCCCGCCAAAAAACACGCGCGGTGCACAAACTCCGCCGCTCTGCCATGGTCTGTGTGGCGGTCAAAAATCGCATTGGCCAGAACCGTCCTTGGCCTGTACCGACGCACGGCAGCCACCAGGGACATGATGACGTGCTGCTCATCATCGGGCAACCCATCCTTGAGCTCCAAGTTTTCGCGAATGGTCAGGCCCAGGGCCTTACCGGCCGCTGCGGCTTCTCGATCCCGAAGCTCGGCAGAACCCCGGGTCCCCAACTCTCCTCGGGTCAGGTCGATGATGCCTGTTTTTTTTCCTTGCTGGCTCGCTTTGATCAAGGTGCCTCCAGCGCTCAACTCAACGTCGTCAGGCTGGGCACCAAAGGCCAGGATGTCGAGAGGCTCGTGAGTGGTCATGCCCCTAAGTTCTGCATTGTGGCTTACTTGCCCGTGGCAAAGTTCACAATCCGCTCTCCCATGGGGTCTTCACCCGACTTCAAAGAAGCGAGCAAGTTGCCCTGTGCGTCGACCAAGAATTTGTGGAAGTTCCAACCCACTTTGTGGTCTCCTACCCCATTCTGAGCAGCATTGCAAAGCCATGAATAAACAGGGTCTTGGTTGTCTCCTTTCACATCCACCTTGGACATCATTTGAAAAGTGACCCCGTAGTTTTTTGAACAGAAATCCGAGATTTCGCCAGCACTGCCAGGTTCTTGACGTCCGAATTGATTGCAAGGAAATCCAAGAATCACAAAATCCTCTCCTCCGTGTTGGGCTTGGAGTTCTTGCAGCT
>CALKHD010000210.1 GCA_938092195.1 uncultured Flavobacteriales bacterium
TCCGCCCGACTTAAGCGACGCCCAGAAGCCCAACGGCTTTCCCGAAATGGCGTGGACTTCGGCCCAGCGCCGCGGGTCGTTATAGGTCAAGTTCCAAAGTCGCATGGCTCCAGTGTCTGCGGTATTTGCCGTCTGCATCGTAGCGTTCGGCTTGGCCTGAGGTGTTGAATTTGCGGTTGGGGCGTGGATCGTTTCCGACGCCCGCCACGTAGATCCAGTTGCCATAGTTGCTGGCTGGGTCGTGGTCGAGCAGCATGTGCTCAAACCAACTGGCCCCCAAACGCCAGTCCACGCCCATATCGTGGACCAAATAGCTGGCCACATTTTGGCGGCCACGGTTGGACATGAAGCCTGTGGCGGCGAGCTCCCGCATGTTGGCATTCACAAAATCACACTGGGTGCGGCCCTCGCACCAAGATTCGAAGGTGCGGCGGTCGGTCCGCCACTTTGGGCTTTCGTCCTTGATGCCACGCTTGTGGAAAATCCGGTTGCCATAGCGCATGGCCACGTAGCGGAAGTAGTCGCGCCAAATCAGCTCGAAAATCAGCCAGTAGGTGTCCTCGTTCTTTTCCACCTCAGCCTCAAAAGCACGGATCTGCGCATGGATCTCGCGGGGACTGATGCAGCCCAACGCCAGCCAAGGCGAGAACTTGGAACTGTAGTCGGCACCGAGCAGGCCATTTCGGGTCTTCTTGTAGACCCTCAACTTCTTGGTCTCCCAGAAATAATGGTCCATGCGTTCCCAAGCCGCCACGGCCCCTCCTTTGAACGGAAGCACACCACGGGCATCCTTGACCGGCGCATTCACCCCCAGCTCCTTCAAGGTGGGCACCTCATCGGACAGCAGGCCTTCGGGCACCGCCATGGACTCCGGCTCCTTCAAAGGGTCTCGGACCTCGGAACGCTTCTCCATTTTTCCGCGAAAGCGGGTAAACACATCGGGGAGTTGCGCGAGCTCAAACGGCAGGTCATCCGGATGGTACATCGTGAGTTGCTCCTGAAGGCGCAGATCCAGCATCTCCCCCACCTCTGTTTCGCGGTCCAACTCTTCGCGGGTGTGCTCCGCAGTGGCAAATACAGCGTGGGCGCCCCATTGGTCTGCCAGCGCCTTGAGTACCTCTGCGGGCTCGCCTTGGCGAATGACCAAGGCGCCACCCAAGTCTTCCAACTCGGACTTGAGATCGGCGAGGGACTCCAACAGGAACTGCGTTCTGAACGGGCCCGTTTTGACCTGACCCCAGCGGTCCTCAGACCATTGATGCGGGTCCATCACAAAAACAGGAATGACTTCAGTGGACGCCTCCACAGCCGCATTCAGGGTGGCATTGTCTGTGACCCGGAGGTCGTTTCTAAACCAGATTAAACTGCGCATGGTCAGAGGTTTTCAAGGTTGGCCAACACCGCATCCCCACGCTCGAGCAAGGCTTCCCTCTTCTCTGCCGCCATCTTGTCCCAAGTGCGGTAGGCCATGCCAATCCGTGGGTTGCGCTCGAGCTTGGCCCGGTTGCGTGCGTGGAAATGCCAGTACAGGCTGTTGAGCGGGCAACTGTTGTCGCCCGTCTTGTCGGCCGCATCGTAGCTGCAACCGCTGCAATACGGGCCCATTTTCTTCATGTAATTCGCCGAGGCTGCATAGGGCTTGGTCCCCACGATTCCCCCATCGGCGAACTGACTCATGCCGCGCGTATTGGTGATCTCTACCCACTCAATGGCGTCGATGTAAATACCTAAATACCAACGGTCTACCTCGACCGGATCAATCCCAGCCAGCAACATAAAATTGCCCGTCACCATCAATCGCTGGATGTGATGGGCGTAGCTGTAATCCAAGCTCTGGCGAATGGCGTGCCCGACGCAGGCCATTTTCGTTTCGCCCGTCCAAAACCAAGACGGAAGGGGGTTCTCAGCATTGAAGAAATTCAGGTCCGCATACTCCGGCATGTGGGCCCAATAGACCCCACGCATGTAGTCCCTCCACCCCAAAATTTGACGGATGAAGCCCTCGACTTGGGTGATGTCTGCATGGTCCGGGTTGGCGCGCCACCGGTCTTCCACCGCCTGAATCACCTCTGCCGGAGAAATCAGTTTGGCGTTCATGCAAAACGAAATCCGCGCGTGGTAGAGCGACCAAGACTCCGGGTGCATGGCGTCTTGGAAGTCTCCAAAACGCGGCAAACACTCTTCCACAAAAAAGTCCAGCAACTTGAGCCCTTCCGCCCGGGTCACGGGCCACAGAAAACGCTGAGCGTCCACACTCCCAATGGTCTTCACCCCACAGGACCGAAGCATGGCCTCGAGTCCGGTCACGTCCCGCTCAAACAAAAGCGGCTCCACAGGACGGTGGCCCTTGGGCAGCTTTTTGCGGTTGGTGGCGTCATAGTTCCACTTTCCACCCGCAGGCTCCACGCCCTCTCCGCCACTGTCCATGAGCACGCCGTGGGCCTTGCGCATCCGGCGGTAAAACGACTCCATCAAATAGGTCTTCTTCCCCTTGAACTGCTCGGCCAAATCCCCGCGTTGGGTAAAGAAGTGGTGGGTGTCCACGGACGATGCCCGGTCTCCAAATTCTGCCGCCAAAGCCTTGAGTTGCTCATCGAGCCTGTGCTCATCGGGCCATTGGTATTCAAACCGTTCGCACCCCTCTTCTGCCATCACCATGCGCACATTGGCCTCGAGGCCTTGTGTGTTTCTGCCCTCGTCCAATGCCAAGTACACCACCTTGTGGCCTTCTGACCTGCGCTCCGCAGCAAAAGCCCGCATGGCGGCAAAAAAGGCCAGCACTTTTTGAATGTGGTGAGGCGCGTAATCCGTCTCTTGACGCATTTCGGCCAAGAGATAAACCGCCTCATCCGACGTCTGCTCAAACCACGGATGCGCGGCATTCAATTGGTCTCCCAGAATGAGGCGTAGCGTTTTCATGGTTGTTCTGCCTTGGGTTTGGTTTTGGCGGTCCGGCGGCACCGCTCACTGCAGTACTTGACTTCGTCCCAGCATCGGGCCCACTTCTTGCGCCAGTCAAAAGGACGTCCGCAATGGACGCAATCCTTTGAAGGGAGATGGGGTTTGCCGTGCATGTTGAAACAACATCCATTCCAGCCCTCGGTTCAACCACTTGTGCCCCTACTTTGCAGTCAGCAAATCACAACAACATGTTCTCCAACCGCATTGGATTCGGACCCCGTCTCGGCGCTGCTCTGCTCGACGTCATCATTCTCATTGTCATCCTTGTCCCCATTTCACTTTTGGGCATTGGCGCAGGATTGGCTGCAGCATTCGGTTTAGACGCTGCCGCTGGAGGCGATGAAGCCGAAGCATTGGCCATGATTGGATTGGGGGCAGGTGGCATCGCCATGATTTTGGTCGCCGGAATCATTGGACTGGTCTACACCTTGATCGAAGCCTTCACTGGCGCATCCCCTGGAAAACGTGTGATGGGCCTTCAAGTGGCCAATGCCGATGGCACCGCTGGAAACATGCAACTGTATTTGCTGCGTTGGGCGCTCAAAAACAGCGGCAGCATCCTCAATTTGGTGCTCCCCGTCATTTCCAGCTTGGCCAGCCTTGTGTTTTTCTTTGGGTGCTTTGCCACGCTTGGAGAAAAGAGACAAGCCTTGCACGACATCATCATCAAGTCGGCCGTCTACAAGAAAAGCGACATCGCAAGCTGAGGCTCTGCGATGGGGTCTGCGCTTCAAGTCATCGCTTGGGCAAAACCCTCCAACTGAAGCCCACAGCAGTGTAATTCATGCTGTGGTTCAGCCCCGTGCCGTAACTCAAGTCCCATTGCCATTGGCCGCTGGACAGGAAGGTGATCCCTGCGTCAAAACTGGCCATGTGGAACCCTCTTGCCATATCATACGTGCCATAAGGCTCTAAATAGAGGCCCAATCGGTCATCGATGCGGCGGCCTAAAGCCAAGGAATACGTGGCCATCGAACTTCCCCTGAGCAGGTCCGCTCCCAAGTTGTATCCCAACGACCAGTCAGGCCCCACGTCATGGCTCACGCACAGCTTGTTGACCATGCCCCAATCGCCGCGGAACTCTTCTTCTCCAGTTGGGGCCACAACATGGCCCAAATAGGCCACACGGGTCTTTTTCCCTTCGCGCTCAAACAAGCTCAATTTGGCCCCCAACTGAACATCTCGTGTACCGCGGGCCAAAACGTCAATTTCGTCCCAAGCCCGGTGGTCGATTCGGCTGATTTGATGCTCTAACCTGAACTCAATCCGCTTTGACAAGCCCACACGAAACAACGCATTGGGCATCTCCAAAGTCTGAATGTTTCCGCCAAATCCCGGCGTCCAAATGCTCGAGAAGCCACACTCCCATTGGAAGGCTCCGGCCGGAACCACCGAAGAACTTTGGGTCTGGTTCGGTCGATCTGTCTCTATGCTTTGAGCAAACAGCAGACGTGGAATGCAGAACAGGAAAATGAAAATGGCTTGACGCATGCTCAAAGGTGCATGTCAAAGGCACAAGTCACTCTTCAAACAGTGTTAAGGCTTGAGCGCCTTGAGTTCTGCCCAAGTTGAGGGCACTGGAGTTGCGGTGACCCTGGGAGGGGTTTCCTTGCCTGAAAGGAACTTAAGCACGAGCTCATTGAACAGCTCAGGAGCTTCAATGGAACAAACATGTCCGCAGTTTTCGATCACAGCCAAGCGCATGTTCTTTTGGGCTTGGGCAAATTTCTCTGCCGCACCAAAAAAGATGTGGTCCTGAGACCCCATGACCACCAGGCCGTGCTTGTCCACCTTCCGATTCACGTAGGCCTTGACCAACCGAAAGAACGGCTTGTATAGCTCCACCCACTTGAGGTATTCCCCGGGCGACAAACGGCGGCTCTGGCGGCGGAAAATCCAACGGCTCATTCGGTGGTTGCGCCGGGGCAGAACGATGAAACTGAACAGCCAGTAAATCGCGCGGTATGGCAGAATGTAGTTCAAGAGCTTACCGCTGTGAACAAAGAGGTGCATCAGCCGGGAACCGTCGAATATGGCACCCGCCATGACCATGCGGTCAATGAGCTCTGGCCGCTCGATGTCCAGTTTCTGCAAGATCACACTGCCAATGCTCAAGGACACAAAGTGCGCCTTTTGGATGTCCAAGTGATCGATCACCGTGAGGATGTCCTCGGCCACAATGTCAAAGTCGTACTCGGGAAATTCCGGGAGAATGTCCTTGCTGTACCCGTGGTCGCGCAAGTCAATCAGAAGCAAACGGTAGTGGGGACGAAAAGCGTCGATCTGGTACTTCCAGGTTCGAATGCTCCCTCCTGCCCCGTGAACAAATACCAACCACGGCGCCTCCATACCGGCTTCATCCACCACCTCGTGGTAGAGCAAGGTGCGCCCTTCGGCATTCAACAAAGTGGGCTGTTCGTCTGGCATGATCCTGCGAATCTCGGTTATGTCACTCGGGTTTTCATCCTTTCCTCCATCAATCCATCGCCCTGGACCCAGAAACCACATGGCGCGATAAAATCCGACCACCTTCCCTTCGCACCTCAGGATGCTTTCGATGCGCCCACAATTGCTCCCTCGCATGACGCGAAGCCCGTTCAAGTGACACCACAGGTGCGGGGTAAGTCTCTCCCAACCTAAAACCCAACAACTCCGCTTCTATCGGTGGCATGGCCCAGGGGGCGAACACGTCAGGTGTGGGAACATTGGCCAATTCCGGAACCCATTTGCGGATGAAGTCCCCACTTGGATCGTGGTCTTCGGCCTGCTTCACGGGATTGTAAATGCGCACCGTGTTGATGCCCGTAACCCCAGCCTGCATCTGAAATTGAGGGAAGTGAATTCCGGGTTCAAAGTCCAAGAATTGACGGGCCAAATGATGAACACCCGCTTGCCACGGTTGCCAAAGGTGATGGGTCAAAAAACTGACCAACATCGCCCTCATCCTGAAGTTCAAGTAACCAGTTTCCATGACGCACCTCATGCAAGCATCCACCAATGGAAACCCCGTTCTGCCTTCCGCCCAAGCGGCCACCCTTTCCGGAATCAGTGGTTTTTCGAGCAAATCATGGCCACGGTTGACGTTGTCAAACTCCATTCGATCTTCCATCTCAAACTTCTGGATGAAGTGACAATGCCAGCGCAATCGGCTGTCAAAGGCCGAGAAGTTGCGCGCCTGGTTCGGAGGCCCATCTCCGCCCCTCGCTCTGGCCATTTTCTGACGTTGGTGCACCTGTCGAATGCTCAAGTTGCCCCAAGCCAGATGCGCGCTCAATCGGCTGCACCCCATTCGACTGGCTTCCGGTTTGGAAATCGCCTTGGCGTATTGCCGAATGCGATCGGTCACAAAACTGTCCAAATAAGCGTGGGCCTTTCTTTCTCCACCGGGCTGGAACCGATGGGGCTCCTCGGATGGAATTGGAAGCTCACGCCAAGCCATCGGAAGGTCCAGCTCTTGGACAGCAATGGGCTCAAACTGCTTCCAATTCGGGTGATCTTGAGGAGCCGACATGTGGGCAAACCAACCTTCCCTCCATCCATCTCGGTTGCGCCTTCCTCGTCCTATGCCATCGCGCTGATGTTCGTGCCAGGGCACCCCCAGCTGGGCCAATCGGTCGGCCACCACCAAGTCCCTGTCATAGGTGTGTCGGAGTCCAGACTCCATGTAACTGTGGACCCCTTGGATCTCGAAACGTTGGGACAAATGATCCAGGACCTCAACAAATTCAGCATGCACCGGGCAGGTCAACACACCGGGCCGCACCGCCCCGGATTTCGCCCAAGCTTGAAGCTGTTCATCCATATCTGCCAAGCCTTGCTGCACGAATCCAACATGGCGACCCGACGTGGATGCATGCGCCAAATCAGCAGGCTCAAAACAGTACAACAACAAGTGTGGCCCATTCATCCCAAGGGCCTCGGCCAATGGCGCATGGTCCCGCAAGCGCAGGTCGCGCTTGAGCCAAATGACGCGTATGGGACGCCGCTCACTCAACTGTTAGGAGGCCGTTGCCAGGGGTCAAGTCCACCCCTCTTTGAAGTTGACGCGCACATCCAAAGGCTGGTCAGGCTTGGCATAACTCAACCTTGAAGTGCGCTGGGCCGTGTGGTAGGCATCCAATCCCCCAATGCACATGGTCCCTGTTTCTGATAGGTCCAAAAAGCCATCTTCTGCCTGAGCACGGGGGTCGAAATCCACCCATTCCACGGCCCCCATCACAAAGCGGCAGCCGTTGGGCAAGGGCAAATCCTCTTGCACGGACAGGCCCATTCTGACCGGAGACTCCTCCACAGCTGGCGCTGGGAACCGCCCCCCATCTGTCTGGTGCCAATGTGGGGTCAAGCCCACAGCCTCAAATTCTGAAACCCCTTTGGCAAAACGCGCGCTGGTTTGATGGGCTTGCTGATAAAAGGCCTCAGTGACATGGCTCAAGGTGAAGCAACCGCTTTGGGTCAGGTTTCGATAATTGTGGGCGTCTTCACCTGGAGGTCGAAACACCACCCCCATGAGGGCCGGATTTGAACCCAAGTGCACCACACTCGACACCATACAGCAGGCCGAAACACCGCTTGAACTGGCCGTCCCCACCAAGTTTGCGGACTTGAAGCCGCTCAAGGAATTCACAAACCGGGCTCGGTATCTCTGAGGCAGACCCTCAATCCCCTCTCGATCGAGCCACTTTCGCTCCGCAGATTGGCCGGAACGGTTGGACGCTGAGTCCTGCATCATCGGATGGCGCTCATGCCATTGTCGACTTGCATCACCTGACCCGTGATGGCCGCCGCATCAGGCGACAACAAGAAAGCGGCCATGGCCGCCACATCATCTGCAGCTGCTACCCGCTTCAATGGATGACGTTCCGCACTGGCTTCCCGCTTTGCCTCATTGGAGAGCAGATGGGCAGCCAATGGCGTATCGGTCAAAGAAGGGGCAATCGCATTGACGCGGATGTCGGGTGCAAACTCAGCCGACATGGTCCTCACCAGGCCCTCTACTGCCCCTTTCGCTGCGGCAATGGAGGCGTGAAAACCCATCCCGGTCTGTACAGCAACCGTGCTGAAGCCCACAATGGATGAAGACCCTCCATCGGGCGCAGAGGCTCCGGCTTTCAGTAATTTCAAATTGGCTTGAACGGAGTGCAAAAATCCAAGGGCATTGACCTTAAAATCTTCCAGCACTTGTTCTGGCTTGACTCCCCTCACAGGTTTCAAGGAAATGGAACCCGGGCAGTACACCAACCCGTCCAATCGATCCGTGAAA
>CALKHD010000211.1 GCA_938092195.1 uncultured Flavobacteriales bacterium
GTCTGCTGAAAATGCTGATCCATCTGTCTGGCGCCTCGGAGCATTTCTTTGAATGCCTTGGATCCCGACCCCAAAGCGATGGCCAAACCCACAGGCCCCCACAAGGAGAACCTTCCGCCTACCCAATTGGCAAAACCAAAAACACGGTCTTCTGGGATGCCCATTTGACCCGCGCCAGGAACGTTCGAGGTGACCGCCGCCAGATGCTGCCCCGCCTGTTCACCCAGCGAAGCCTTCAACCATGTCAGCGCCCTGTTGGCATTGGCCATGGTCTCCTGCGTGGTGAAGGTCTTGGACACCACAACCACCAGTGTTCTCTTGGGAAGCAATCCCGCCAATGCCTGATCCAAGTGAAAGGGATCGACGTTGCTGACAAATTGCACGTCCAATGGACTCCCTTCTTGCATGCGGACCGAGGCCAATGCCTCGTGGACCATCACCGGCCCCAAATCCGAACCACCAATCCCAATGTTCACCACATGGGTGAAAGGCCGTCCATCTGCCGCCACATAGTCACCGCTTCGAACCCGATCAGCAAACCCAAGAAAAGCTTCACGCGTGCGCAAAACATCCTCCATCACTGGAGCTCCTGAGACCTCAAAGGGATCCGAAGAATCTCCTCTCAAGGCGACATGAAGCACAGACCTGCCTTCCGTCTTGTTGATGGGCTTGCCTCCAAATTGAGCGGCGATGGCTCCGGACCAATCCGCATCTTCGGCCAAACGCAATAGGGCGTCCCATGCCGAATTGTCCACGCACTGCTTGGTGAAATCGAAGCGCCAGCCCAAGTCCTCAGGAGCAAGAACCCATCGGTCTACCCTTCCCTCCTCATCTTGAAGGGCCTTGAGCCCTTTGGCCTTGAGCCTGTCCGAATGCCCTTGCAGCCCATGTCGCTCTGCAGCCGCTTGAAAATCAAAAGGGGAGAGTCCGTTATCGTGCATAAAGGGGCGGGTTATTCAGCGTTTCGACCCAAACAATTGAGGTCGTCAAACGCTTGGCGCAAACGCTCCACAAAACTGGTTTCTCCCGCGCGCAACCAAACACGAGGGTCGTACTTCTTCTTGTTCGGCTGGTCGGCCCCTTCTGGGTTTCCAATCTGAGTCTGAAGGTAGCCGGACCACTCACTGACATAGTCTCGCACTCCACTCAAGTAGGCCCACTGCATGTCTGTATCGATGTTCATTTTGATGGCACCGTAGGAGATGGCTTCGCGGATTTCGTCGACGCTGCTTCCAGATCCGCCATGAAAGACGAAGTCCACAGGGCGAGGGCCCGTGCCGTGCTTGGCCGCAATGTGATCCTGGCTGTTCTTCAAAATCACAGGCGTCAACTCCACGTTTCCAGGCTTGTACACGCCATGCACATTGCCAAAGGCCGCGGCCACGGTGAACTGGTCGCTGACAGCTCCCAATTGCTCATAGGCATAAGCCACCTCTTCGGGCTGGGTGTAGAGGTGCTTGGAGTCGATGTCGGTGTTGTCCACACCATCCTCTTCTCCCCCTGTGACGCCCAATTCGATTTCGAGGTACATCCCCAACGGCGCCATGCGCTTGAGGTATTCGACACAGGTTCCAATGTTTTCCTCCAATGGCTCCTCACTGAGGTCAATCATGTGAGATGAAAACAGAGGGCGGCCAGTCGCGGCATGATGCGCTTCACCGCGGTCCAACAAACCGTCGATCCAAGGCAGCAATTTGCGCGCGCAGTGGTCGGTATGAAGGACCACAGGAACCCCATATGCTTCCGCCAATTCGTGAACATGCAACGCTGCCGAAACACTGCCGAGCACTGCTGCTTTCTGATCGTCCAGCTTCAATGACTTCCCCGCATAGAATGCCGCTCCTCCGTTGGAAAGCTGAACAATCACGGGAGAACCCACAGAAGCAGCTGTCTCCAAAGTCGCATTCAGCGAATTTGTGCCAATGATGTTGACTGCTGGAATCGCGTAGCCTCTGGCTTGAGCGTCTTTAAAAAGTTCGGCGACTTCTGCGCCATGGAGTACACCTGAACGGAATCGGGACATTGTGTCGTAGGATTTACGGGGCGCAAGGTAGCCCGCACCGGTGCCCTGTCATCTTTTCAATGCCTCAATTTTCTGGGCCTGTGGCCGCGAGAGGACAGCTTGTTTAATCCTGCCCCCGCTCAAGGGCCTTGATGAACTCTGACTCACTAAATGTCAACCACTTGGCCGCATCACCCGCTGAAGATGCCCATCGGCTGTTTGGGTGAATCCGAATCAATTCTGCATAGGCCTTCAAAGCTCCGGTGGTGTCTTTCAGTTCTGTTTCTCGCAGAAAACCCACCCGGAAAATGGATTCCGCCATCCATTCATCAGGCCCGCCTCCTTCTGCGACATCCAGCCATTGATTGATTGCGGCTTCATGTTCTCCGCGACCTTGAAGCAAATCAGCGCGCCTCATGAGGAACAACAAAGCCAATGAGTCTCCATGATGCGCATTGGCATAGGCCGCATAGTCGCGAAGCAGAGAAGACACAGCCCTCTCTCCTTCCGGCGGCAACACCGCAGCATCGGTGGATTTGAGAAAAGGCTGAAGCTCGGCCTCTGCCTTCGATATTCTTTCAAGCGCTTGCGCATCAGGGCCGGCCACACCGCAACTGGAGCATATGACGAGCGCCACCCAAATGATCCGAGCAAACCGAGGGCTCATCGACGGCTTCGTTTTCCGGGGAACCGCATGGCATAGTCCGATGGAACCTTCCCGGATGAAATCTCTTTGAGCTTGCCCTTGAGCAAAGCCTTTTTGAGAACTGGCTGGTAATCGGGAATCATCACACCATCGAGGTGGTCGTTCTCATGTTGTACAATCCTGGCGGCAATGCCACTCAACGCCTCCTCTCGAAGAACCCAATCTGAATCATAGTATTCCACCTTCACGGACACAGGTCGCTCTACAGGCTCCCGGACTCCCGGAATGGACAAACACCCCTCCTCCATCACATCGCAATCCTCGGACTCATCAAACAATACGGGGTTGATCATTACCCGCTTAAAGTCTTTGCATCCTGCGTCTCCATTCTCTCCTTCGCCAAAAGGAGAACCGTCTACCACAAACAGGCGAATGGACTGACCAATTTGAGGTGCAGCCAGCCCCACCCCTTCTGCCTTGTACATGGTCTCCCACATGTTTTCAATCAGAACGCCCAATCCGTCCATCTCCTTCTGCACATCTTCTGCCTCTTTTCTCAAGACTGGATCGCCATAGGCCACAACTGGTAATATCATGAGACAAATTTGGGGACTTCAGAGCATTCGCCCCGCTACCTTTGCGCCATGTTGGAGCAGAAAAGGTCATTGGACAGCATTGAAGCGGCCATCGAGGACATTCGACATGGCAAATTGATCATCGTTGTGGACGATGAAGACCGTGAAAATGAAGGTGACTTTGTCGCCGCAGCGCGTTTTGCCACCCCCGAACTCATCAACTTCATGGCCGTTGAAGGGCGCGGACTGATCTGCGCACCCCTCATCGAAGACCGATGCGATGAATTGGAGCTGGAGTTGATGGTCAACCGCAACAATGCAGCGTTCGAAACTCCATTTACGGTGAGCGTCGATTTGGTAGGCAAGGGTTGCACCACTGGCATTTCCGCCCAAGACCGCGCCATGACGGTACAGGCACTGATTGACCCCAACACACGCCCCGATGAATTGGGGAGACCCGGCCACATTTTCCCACTTCGCGCCAGACGTGGTGGCGTCTTGAGGCGAGCGGGACACACCGAAGCAGCCATTGACCTTGCCCGATTGGCCGGCCTAGAGCCCGCAGGTGTGATTGTGGAAATCATGAACCCTGACGGCACCATGGCCAGGCTTCCAGAGCTGCTGGAAATGGCCGAGAAATTCGACTTGCGCATTGTCTCCATAGAAGACCTGATTGCATACCGACTGGCCAACGACACCTTGATTGAACGAACCGGCGAAAGGGAAATCACCACCTCGCAAGGCCCCTTCACCATGGTCACCTACCGCCAAACCACCAGCGACGAAGAACACTTTGCGCTCATTCGCGGCTCTTGGAATGAGGAAGAGGCCATCCCGGTCCGGGTTCACGCAAGCCAACCGCGCTTTGACTTGCTGGACTCCCCCAGTTTTGGCAAAGGAGAGGCACTCAGAATTGCACTGGAACGGATGTCATCCATGGACCGATGCGCTTTTGTCTATTTGGAAAGCGGCAACTCACCTTGGAGCGCCATGCACGATTTGCCCACTGATGCGCCTGGTACTGACCCCACCCACGTGGGCGTTGGAGAAGCAGAACTCAAGCGGCGTCATGGGCGCACATATGGACTGGGCGCTCAAATTCTCAGGGACCTTGGCATCCGAAAGCTTCAATTGATCAGCGACACAGCCAAGGTGACCAAAGGCATGTCCCTTTATGGGATCGACATTTCAGAAATCCTCCCGTTGAGAAACACATCCCCAGCGTTCAAATCGTGAGGAACGAATTCA
>CALKHD010000212.1 GCA_938092195.1 uncultured Flavobacteriales bacterium
ACCAGTGGAATGCCAGAGACGTTTCTTCTGGAACCCACTACTACTTGCTGAGCCTGCCGAACGGCCGAGACTTTAGTGGTAGCGTCATGATTGCCCGTTGATTCAGCCCCGTGGCGAAGTCCAGAACGCACTTCGTCTGCAGTGACTGCGGGCATGTGACTGGCCAATGGGTCGGACGCTGTCCGAGCTGCAAGGCTTGGAATACAGTCAATGAATTCAAAGAATCCGCGAATCCGCGGATGGAAAGGGCTGCGGTTGCTGCTGGGGTTGCCGAGGCGCGTCCCCTGATCGACTACACAGAACAAACCAGCCACCGCATTGGCACTGGTGAAAGTGAGTTTGACCGTGTCTTGGGAGGCGGTTTGGTGCCCGGTGCACTGGTGCTCTTGGGTGGAGAACCGGGAATTGGAAAATCCACCCTGAGCCTTCAGACCGCCATGAAAGCCGCTGGGAAGGTTTTGTACGTCTCCGGAGAGGAAAGCCCCGAACAAGTCCGTCTTCGCGCCGACCGATTGGGAGACTTGGGGCCAGAGCTATTGATTCTCCCAGAAACCTCCACGGAGGGCATTGTCAGGGCCGTCAAAGAGCACAAACCAGACCTGCTTTTTGTGGACTCCATACAGACCCTGCACACCCCCCGGGTGGAAAGCGCACCGGGAAGTGTGGCGCAAGTCCGCGAATCCACCGCAGAACTCATCCTGGCCGCCAAACCACTGCAGCTGCCTGTGGTTCTGATTGGCCACATTACCAAAGAAGGCGCCATCGCTGGACCCAAGGTGCTGGAACACATGGTGGATGTGGTCTTGACTTTCGAAGGCGATCGCCATCATGCCTACCGGATTTTAAGGGCGGTCAAAAACCGATTTGGCTCCACCCAAGAAATTGGAATTTTCGAAATGCGGGGAGACGGACTTCACCCTGTGACGGACCCGTCTGGAGCCTTGCTGGGCGATGCGGACTCGCGCCTGAGCGGCACGGCATTGGCCGTGGCCATAGAAGGCGCCCGCCCTTTGACCGTCGAGATTCAAGCCTTGGTGAGCAGCGCCGTTTACGGCACCCCTCAGCGCTCTGCGACTGGTTACAACCTTCGTCGCCTCAACATGCTCTTGGCTGTCCTGGAAAAGCGGTGTGGGTTCAAGCTCGGTGCCTCTGACGTTTTTCTGAACCTGGCCGGGGGAATTCGATTGGAGGATCCCGGCATCGACTTGGCCGTTGTGGGGGCCATACTAAGCAGCACGCTCGACCTAACGCTGAACCCAAAAACTGCGCTGTGCGGAGAGGTGGGGCTCACTGGCGAGGTCAGGCCAGTAGCCAGATTGGAGCAGCGCATGGCAGAAGCGGCCAAAATGGGCATGGAAAAGCTCGTTGTAAGTGGGTTGGGCAACAATGAGCCCCCCCCTCCAAAAGGCTTGAAGCTCATTCGAGTCACCCGCGTTGGTGACCTACAAAAGGTCCTGTTTTAAGCGGTCAATTTGTCTTCCCGGACACCACCACCACGAACTCTCCTTTCGGCGGGTGTTCAGAAAAGTGCGCCGCAACCTCTGTCACTGAGCCGCGAACGGTCTGCTCGAATTTTTTGCTGAGCTCGCGACTGACACTGATTTGACGCTCGGGCCCACAAAAGGTGGACAGTTCACCCATGAGCTTCAACACCCGATGAGGAGATTCGTACAACACCGTTGTTCTTCCTTCTTCTGCCAATGCTTTAAGGCGGGTTTGGCGTCCCTTTTTGTGTGGCAAAAAGCCTTCATAAACGAACCGATCACAAGGCAGCCCGCTCACGACCAAAGCCGGAACGAAGGCCGTGGCACCCGGCAGGCACTGGACCTCGACGCCCGCTTCAATGCAAGCCCGAACCAACAAAAAACCAGGGTCGCTGATTCCCGGGGTCCCCGCGTCGCTGCACAGGCAAGCCTGAAGGCCAGACTGAAGCGAAGAGACCACCTCTTCCAACACTTTGTGTTCGTTGTGGGCGTGGAACGGCCTGAGGCGGGCCTCAACGCCCTTCAGCCTCAGAAGTGACCCCGTCGTGCGGGTGTCCTCTGCAAGCACAAAATCAGACGCCTCAATGGCCTCAATGGCGCGGGGGGTAAAATCCCCGAGATTGCCAATGGGGGTGGGCACCACAGTGAGCATCAGATGTACCGCCTTTGAACCCGTTCCAAGAAGCGCTCCACAGTGGGGTCTTCTTGGTCCCAAACCATGGATTCTGGAACATGCTGTTGGAGCCAGTGCAACGCCAACTGATAGTCTCCCGCTCCATCCAACGCTTCGAGCACCTTGTCAAACAACAGGGCGTCGTCTTGGAACAGCCCCTTGATGCATTCGTACTTCTCGACAAGGCTAAACGCAGTCCGCAAATCTTGGATGGGCTTGCGCTCCATTTGTTCGGCCAAAGACGGTGTGTCCTCCATTGCTTGGCCACTGGATATGCTTGCCTCCTGAGCCACAGACTCAGTTTGAATTGGCGTTGGTTCTGGCGCTGTTATCGGGTCTGGATCGGCAGTGGCCACTTCAGCTTCCGCAGCAAACTCCTCCACAGGCGCCTCCACAGGCTCTTTTTCAATCACCTCGGACTGGACGCTGTCTGCCGAAGACGGCTCCACTTCTTCCGTCGGGTTTTCAATTTTGGCGGGTGACTCATCGATCACGGGGTCCGGCACGGGGTCCGGCACGGGGTCCACTGCGGAGTCAAAGAGGTCGGGCGTTCCCGCCAAGCGCCTGGCGTCGGCAGCATGCTCCGCTTGTTCGCGGCTCACCTCTTCAATCGCATCGATCAAGGATGTCTGATAGGCCGCTCCAATCCTGAAGGGGCGCACAGGTTGACGGTCCACCACATTTTCATCCACCCCACCTTCTGGGGTTTTTCTCCTCAGCTCGTAAGCAAATTCATGGGCCTTGAATCTCAGCAAGACCAATCGGTCGCAGAGCTCTCTCGCGTCATCCACCAAGGGGGTCAACTCCTCCGGCTCGAGCTTACCCGCCCTCAACTTTTGCAGGCCCGCTTCCAAGTCGCCCACCAAATCCTCCAAATTCTTGAATCCCGCCATGTCTCAGGTGTCTCTTGTTGTCGCTTCGAAACTACCTGCCTTGAGGCACCCCCCTGCGCACATCTGAAGGCGTCATCAACGTGGCACCGTGAATGCCAAAACCACCTCGTGGCCGCCGCCCAAAACGCGGGCCAAATTCCCTGTTGCCCAATTTCGATTGTAGCTGAACGTCAGTTGATTGTTGATCTTGATGCCCGCGCCCAAGTGAGCCGCTCCTGCTGAACGGTAGCCCAACATGCCCCAATACTCGCCGCCTCGATCTACGCGCAACGCCCCTGAAACTTCGGCGGGAATGGGCCGAAGGTGCTGGAACTGAATGATGGGGGACCAACCCCATTGGCCTGATCCGAAACGGTACGTCACCATTCCCCTCATGTGGGACTCAAGCTGAGAATCCGCGCCTGTCCCACTGAAAACCGGAAGGTTTCCGCCGAGCACTTGGCCTGCCGAAAATGCGACGTTGAGCCGTTCACTGGACAACCAGATTCCAGCGCTGGCGTCCGGCAAACCTGTGGCACTATAAGTATCGCCGAGCGCGGGGTCTCCGGCTTGTTCAAACTCGATTCGATTCCCGTCAATGGCAAACTGTGTCCAACCCAAGCCCAGTCCAAAAGACATCCTCAACCCTTCCGTCCATTGCGTGGCGTAAGCCAGGCCGGCATGGGCACCCGCCATCCTCGTCGGGCCCGCCACATCGCTCCAAAACCTGGCACCCCAAGACAACGAGCTGGACCCCGTCGGTGAAGTGATGGCCAAGGATGTGGTCCGCGGTGCAGAAGCCACGCCGCTCCAAGGACTCCTTTGCCAAATGCTCACATGGATCAAGGTGTCCGAAGCAGCCGCTGGATGGGCATCAAATGCATGGTCCAGAGGCAATGTGGTGATGGGCAACTGCTGCGCCATTGCAGCCTGATGACCGAACCACAACATGGGCAGCACCATCAGCAGGTGAACACCGAAACGCAAGTGGGGTTGGCGCTGGCTCATCGCATCAAGGTGATTGGCCCCGTCCACTCGGCCTGCAAAGCCGTCTCGTCGACGCGGATGTGATAGTAATAAGTGCCCACGGGAACCGCGATTCCGTTTAAGGTTCCGTCCCAAGAGGCCTCGGTCGAGCCCTGGGTCAGCAAAATGTCGCCCCACCGATTGAAAATGGTGATCTGGGCACTGGGATATTGATCCAGCCCTCCCAAATTCCACGCGTCATTGATGCCATCTCCGTTTGGCGTGAAACCCGATGGAACGTCCAAATCCAACAACACGTCGATGTAAACGGTGTCTGTGGCGGAACAGCCTTCTGGGTTGACCGCAGTCAACACAAACTCTGTGGCGCCAAACAACCCTTGAGTGGCCGTTGCCGCAAGGTCACTGGACACGACATCTTCCTCGGGCACCCAAGAGTAGTCCCAGTCTGGGTTGGCCGACCCCCCCAAAGAGGCTGCTCCCCCTTCGGGTATGGTTTGATCGTCGCCTGCATTGGGTTCTGGCAAGGCCAACCCCGTGACTTGAACCGAGTCGGTTCGAACGCAACCAAGCCTGGATGCCGTGAACACCCAATGGCCCACGCCATCCTCAAGCTGAAGAACCCCTGCCATCAGACCGGAGCCTCCTGAGTTGTCAGGCAACAACCACGATGTTTGGATTGCGCCCTCGGAATAAGCCTCCATGCTGAGCGGTTGTCCGGCGCACAAGGTGGTGTCTTCTGGCACCACCAATGAAACGTCGCCTTCTGCCACCAATGGAATCGAAGCGATCTCTTCGGTGCACCCCGCGTCATCGATGACTTCCACCGAATATTGGCCTTCACCGATGCCGTACAACCCTTGGCCCGTGGCCACCAGAGCGCTGTCCAAAAACCAGTTGAACGACCACGTTTCTGGATCACCAGAACCCCCTGACGCCAAGGCCACCAAGGTGCCATCCTCATCTCCCGCACAGCTGGGGCGAACCAAACTGTCCAACACCACAAACAGCGGTGGAGGAGACTGAACTGAGACCAACAAAACCGCAGGACAACCGGCCTCGTCAATGGCTGTAATCTCATAGACCCCTGGGCCCACGCCTGTGATGGTGTCTCCCACGGGAATGGCCCCGAACGGCCCCACAAACGTGAAGTCTGGGTCACCCGTTCCGTTGGAAGTCTCCAAAACAATGCTTCCGTCTTCACTGTTGGCGCAAGAAGCGGAATCCACCGTGGCCATGAGCTCAAAGTCGCTGGCAGGCTCAATCACGATGGTGTCTGTGGCCAGGCACCCCACCGAATCGGTCAGGGAAACGGGATAAGAACCTGTGACCAAGAATGGCAGAAACAAGCTGTCCGCAGCGCCTTCCACCACAAGGCCATAGGGCAAAACCCCTCCTGAAGGAACGATGGTGGCCTCTCCGACCAAGGCACCGCCGCAAGAGGGCTGAACCAAATCAAGCCCCATTGTGAGCCCCACCGAAACCGGAGCCAAGGACCACAACGTGGACACTGAACAACCTGCTGTATCGGACACCACCACGGAATACTCCCCCGCCGGAACCGAACCTGTTGAAAGGCCTGTGCCCATCAAAGTGTCTCCCAATGTTGTGGTTCCAGACCACTCAATCATCAAAGGCAATGTTCCTCCAGAGGCGGTTCCTTGAACCAAGCCGCTGTCGCCTTCGCACAAGGGCTGCGTTGCTGTGCCTACCCAAACCAAGGGCTCTGGCAATTCCACATCCACAGCGCCAGTGGCGCCACAGTCGTCTCCCAAGCTGGCCGACCAACCGTATGACCCTGCGGGGAGGTTCAACCACGTCCATGTCCCCGATTCGGATGTGGCCACCACCTCATCGGCGGGCAAACCACCCAGCAAAACCTGAGCAGAGTCTGCGTTTCCAATCAAGTACAAGCTCACGTTGGCGTTGGGGACCCCATCGATGCAATCGCCCAAATCGACCCCCGAAGTGACCTCGAGGCCTCCCCCCAATTCCACTTCAGCTTGGCCCTCTGTGGTGCAACCCGCTTCATCGGTCACCGTCCACCCGTACACGCCCTCGGACAGACCTGTCCAAGATTCATTTTGAGGCCCTCCTTCCCACTGAACCAAAAGCTCCCCGGTTCCTCCAGTGGCAACAACCTGAACCGATCCGTCTGCTGTAGAAACGCAACTTTCTGCTTGGGCCGTCACCTCTGCCTCAATGGCCGCGGGCTCCAAAATCTGCACCGTTGTGTCGGCGGCGCATCCCCTGTCATCGAGGACGCCCACGGTGTAGCTTCCCGAAGCCAAGCCCTCAAAAGGCGACACAACCAGCCCACTTGGACCCTGAGCGCCCAACGCAAGAGCGCCTGAACCGCCTGAGGCCTCTACCACCAGCGAGCCGTCTTCTTCAGCAAAGCAAGACATGTCTAAAACGGAGACCGACAGGTTCAATTCTGGTGAGGCCAAAACCTCCACGAGCGTATCGCGCTCACAGCCGGCATCATCCAAGGCCAAAATCAAGTACTGACCTGGCTCCAGGCCTGTGGTATCGGCGCTGTTCCAGGACACCTCGCCAATGACGCTGGTCCCGCTGTAACTGATGGGTTCTGCTCCGCCACTGACTTCTACCAGCAGGCCCCCTGGCGCTGAAGGACAGCCATACTCGGTGGAGGTCACTGTCCAATCAAACAAGGTCACACCCTCAATGGTCGCCGACGCCTGTTGCGTGCAGGTTCCGTCGTCAACAGTCACCACGTAATCGCCTGGCGGCAAAGCGTCCCACACTGCAAAGTCTGCTCCAGAACCAGTGGGGCTCCCGACGGGGTCTGCCATGAACGAATAGCCCCCGGTCCCCCCAATGGCATTGGCGTTCAGTTGACCAAGCCCGCCACAGCCTGCTGGCGACACGGAGACTTCAAGGTCCAAAAGGGGATCGATCACAAAAACCGTGTCGGCAAAACAACCGCGCTCATCTGTGGCTGTGCACGTGTATTCTCCCTCGGGGAGTGCAGACCAGGTCGAAGGGTCCACTTCACCTGAAGGGCCACTCAGCGTCACAACCAACGGGGGTTCACCACCCGAAGCGCTCGCTGACAATGCCCCTGTGCCATTGACGCAATCCAGTTGGATGTCGTCCAAGGTCAACTCCACGGCCGGCAGTTGGCCCACCTCGACAGTCGCTTCGGCTGCGCACCCATTGGCATCGGTCAAGACGCCCGAATACAGGCCTGGGGTCAAGCCCTCCAGCACCAATCCTTCTCCAGCCACTCCCTGATCCCCCGTCCAAATGACGGTGTAATCCAACACCCCCCCTGAGGCAGCGCCTTCAACGGCTCCATCTTCTCCTGAGCAGCCTGCGTCTTGAGCTTCTGCGGTCAATTCAAGCAGGTCAGGGGCCGCCAAAACAAAGCCCACCTCGGCCGTGCACCCATTGGCGTCACTGACCGTTGCAAAGTACTCTCCGGCACCAAGCCCCTCAATGGACAGGCCAATGGTGGGGTCGATATCCCCGGTCCAAACGACCGAATGGTCGGGCTCTCCTCCGTCAATGACGACAGAGGCTTGGCCATCAGAATCCCCAAAGCATGTGGGCATGTTCGCCACAACCGATGCGCTCAGAGTGTCCGGGGCTTCAAGCGTCACAATGGTGTCGACTACGCAACCCAGCAAGTCCATCAACCCCAGGCCATAAACCCCTGCGGACAAGCCAGAAATGGACAGTCCAGAGCCAATCAACTGCTCTGTTTCTACATCAAACCAACCTGCCAAATAAGGCCCCGTTCCGCCTGTGGCGGTGGCTTCAATCGCTCCAGACTCTGACCCCTCGCCTTGGGCACAAGACGGGCCTGTGGTGCTCAGAGAAACGGAAATCGGTTCGGGGTCTTCTAAAGTCACCTGCCCGATGGCCATGCAGCCATTGGCGTCCACCAACTCAAAAGAATAAACGCCAGCAGGCTGGTCGTTGAGAAAATCTCCACTGGCTTGCTCACCAGAGGGCAGGGTCCAGGTCACAGAATAATCAGGGGTGCCTCCCAAAGCCACGACCCCGGCCGTTCCATTGGATTCTCCCGGACAGGTAGGTGGCGCGTCAAAAGGCTGACCCACCAGCAGGTCCGGCTCGGCAACCTCTGTGGTCCCCTCTCCTGCGCACCCATCGGCGGCGGTGACCATGGCTGTGTAGACTCCCGGCGACAGCCCTTCAATCACATCCAAGCTCTCCCCGCTGGACGAATATCCATTCGGGCCGCTCCAATCGTAAAACACCGCTCCTGGAAAGAAGGCCGAGGCCTCTCCGTCTGTATCGCCAAAGCAACTGACCCCTTCCGAAGCCATGTCAATGCTCACAGGTGCCGGGTCTTCGAGCACAACATTGGTGGACGCGCTGCACCCTCCGGTGTCTGTCGCTGTCACCACATAGGTTCCCTCGGGGAGGCCCGTGACGTCGGCCGTGTTGGCAATGGGGTTTCCCTCGCCGTCTGACCAGGCAAATGAATACCCGCCCTCTAGGCCGCCCGATGCCACCGCTGCAGCGGTTCCATCAGAAAGTCCATTGCAACTTGGAGACTCTCCAAAGGCCAAGACCTCCACAGGAGGAATCTCCACCACCACGATTTCTTGATCCTGGCAACCGTTGGCGTCTGTGGCCGTGATCAGCACCACTTGTTCGCAGATTCCCGTTCCCGTAGGTCCGGTCTGTGCCGCATTGTGAGACCAACTGAATTCCACGTCGCCGGTGCCAAAATTGGCTGTGGCTTCAATCACACCTGAGCACGGGTCGTCGCACGTGGGTGACTGTGATAAAGTCGAGGTGATGAAAAACGGAAAGGGCTCATTGAGGGTTTCGCCCAATGCTCCACAACCGGGAACAAAAGCGAGATAGCTTCCCGGGCCCAAGCCCGACTGGACCATTCCAAACAGGGTGTCGTCCTCAAACAACCAATAAACGCTGCTGGGGTCTTCACCGTCTGGCACGCTGACCGTGAGAACGCCGTCATCGGCGCCACTGCAGCTGATTGGCTGAAGAACCTCGATGCTGTCTGGGCATTGCCCCGCAGCCGTTTGGGCCAAGCCCATGACAACCAAGAAACACACCCCCTGGAGGAAAGCATGACCGGAGCCCAACATTCGTGTGGCCCAGCTCAAACGTCGTTCTCCAAGGTCGTTTCTCATTGGCTGTTTTGCTGGTTTACGCGTCCGCGCTTCAGAAGTTCCATGGCCATCATTGGAATGCTGCGCAAGGGACATGGCTTCCCTTGACAGGGCAGGCCAAGATGCCCAGGGTGAATTCGTGTGTGCTGGACCCCGCCTGTTGAAGGGGGCCAACATTCCTGTCGTAGGCATAACCCACCTTCACGTTTTCGGTCACCTGAAGGCTAAACAAGCCCGACAATGCCGTTTCGTTCCGGTATCCAATTCCAAACCGCACCGCTTCGTCGTAGTCAAACAAAGCCTGGACGTCAACCGCCACCGGGGCACCTGCCGCAAACCGAAGTGATCCTGCGGGGTGGAAGCTCCAGGGGCCTTCCAATCGAATCAAGGAACCTCCATAAAACCCAACATGACGTCGGAACCGAGAATCCAACCCCCATTCATCCACAGAAGGCTCAATCAGGTTCTGAATCGACAGGCCCCAAAATGTGTATTTGTTGTACACCCAAAACCCAAAGTCCATGGTGGGCGCCAGCAACTGGTTGGTGCTCGAGGTGATCGCCGGGTCATCCAATTCGTTGTTCGGCAAATCAATTCCCCCCAAGTCCAGCCGGTATTGCATGAACCCGAGGGATGCGCCCGCCGCCAATTTCCAGCCTTGCGACATTTTCATGTGGTAGGCATAGGCCATATCCAACTGCGTAAAGCCGTAGGGACCCGCAGAGTCGTCGGTGACACGTCCACCAAAACCGTGAATGCCTCCCCCTGCAGACCGCCCAATTTCGCCTTGCAGGTTGGCGAACGCCGTTTGCGGCGCCCCATCAAACCCGGCCCACTGCTGACGAAAGCCGGCTTTGAGCTCCAAGCAATCGGTGAAGCCAGCAAATGCCGGGTTCTCCTGGAAATAATTGAATTGCCAATTGGTGCGCAGCGGCAGTTGCTGGGCTGAAGCCGTGAGTGTGGCGCTCAAAATCGCGACACAGACAAAGCGAATGGAGAAAGTGCTGTATTCCTTCATCGGATAATGGCCACGTGTCCGGTTTCCGGCGGAATCGGCAGATCCGCGTCGTTGAGTTCAATGACGTAGTAATAGGTTCCTGGCGTCAGGGGCTTTCCTGAGCGACCCGTCCCGTCCCAAGGCTGGGCATAGCCCAAGGAGCGGTGAACAAGCTGGCCCCAGCGGTTAAAGACCTCCACCCGCGCCCCTTCAAAGGCAATGATTCCGTCGATGGTCCAAAAGTCATTGATCCCATCACTGTTGGGGGTAAAACTGTTGGGAACCCGAATGGGGCTGCCCACCGTCACCGTCACCGACGTGCTCACCTGACACTCTCCAATTTGACCATCCACTTGGTAGCTGATGGTTTCCGCTGGCGTCACTGTTGTGGTGGCCATGTTCGGGTCGGACAGATAAAAGTTGGGGGACCAGACGTATCCAAAAACAGGGTCTCCCCCAATCACTGTCAACTCCTCGGATGCGCCGGGAATCAATGTGTGGTTGCAGCATGCATCCAGCGTGACCCCTTCTCCTTCCAACTCAACGTACATGCCGCACATGGACTCTGCCGGTTCATGTTGCGTGCCAATGAGAATGAAGTATTCGCTGTTTTGAACCAGGGTCGAGGTCTCCCAAACCAAATCATTCACCCCAGAAACGCAAGGACCCATGGCCGTCAAGCCGGCTGGGTCGCAGGGGTCACCTGAAGCGCTCACCACCATGGCGGCCAGCGTATCGGGGCCCAATTCCCCGTCACAGGAGACTTGAGAAATCCGAACCCTGGCGTTTCCCGGGTTGCCAAAGTTGTGATTGGACCTGAACCGGAGAACCGCCACGTGGGTGGCGTCAATGCACTCAAAATTCAGGAAGGCATCCGCGCCGTCAAGAACAAACACCGACGTCGGTGACTCTGGACAGAGGGTTTGGGGGTTAGAGCAAGTCTGCGCCAGGAGAGGGAGTCCCCCCGCCAACATTGAGATGGCCAACAGAAATTGCCTTGTGGTGAAATTGCACATGGGTATCAATCGAAGGTAGACCTGACAGGGAGCCCTCTTCAGGCTCCGTCAGGTATTATCCACAACGGAAGGTGAGGACCCAACGTTGCGCCGGACCTCAGTCCAAAAGCGCAATCAGAACGGCGTCTTTTTCTACGGCCTGGCCTGCATCCACGAGGATGGAGCCCACCTCACCGTCGCCTGCCGCCCGGAGGACGTTTTCCATTTTCATGGCCTCCAAGACCAACATGGGCTCTCCCTCTGAAACGCCCTGACCCTCTGACACCAGTACCTCAAGGACCTTTCCAGGCATGGGCGCCCGGAGTTCTTTGGAAGCTCCGGCCACGGCGTCTTCCAGGCCCATACGCTCCATCAGCTGTTCCCGCAGCCCGTGGCGGGTCCAAACATCATTGGCGCCGTCCAAATGCACCTCCCATCGTCCCTCCGAAGACTGGTGCAGGGCCACCCTGTGGTTTTTCACGCCCATCCTCACCCACCAGATGCCCCTGGCATCGCGATGAACGAGGCATTCAGAGGGGGCAGCGGGCACGTTGTTCCCTTGGGGGTCACGGTAAGCGGACATGGACTGCAATTTACCGCCTATGCAACCGACATTGCACAACATGGCTGGTCTCTACGTGCACATTCCCTTTTGCGCCCAAGCGTGCACCTATTGCGACTTCCACTTCACGACCAAGTTGGCTGACCGAGACCGCATGGTGCAGGCCATCTTGATCGAACTCAAGTCGGCGCTCTCGCATTGGAAGGAAGAAACGTTCACCACCCTTTATTTTGGTGGAGGAACCCCGAGTTTACTGAGCACAGAAGCCCTCAATGAAATCGCCTCTGTGGCGTTTTCGGAAGCCGACTGGGCGTTAGAGGAATGGACACTCGAGGCCAACCCTGAGGACTTGAATGGCCCGGTTCTGGACAAACTAAAAGAGGCTGGCGTCGACCGGTTGAGCATTGGCGTTCAAAGTTTCGAGCCCGATGTACTCCAGTGGATGCGGCGCATCCATGGTGCAGACAAAGCCGAGGAAGTGGTTCTGAATGCCGCCAAAGCGGGGTTTGACCATCTTTCGTTGGACCTCATCTATGGCGTTCCTGTGGGACAAAAGGACCGCTGGGAAAAAGACCTTCAACGTGCGCTGGACCTGCCTGTAGACCACCTTAGCTCATACATCCTCACGGCGGAGCCCAAGACCCTTTACGGCAGCCAGCTCTCCAAGGGACAACTGGTTCCCCCTCCAGATTCTCAAGTCATCCAAGAGTACCATCAACTGTGCGCGGCAACCAAGGCCGGTGGTTTTGAGCATTATGAAGTGTCCAACTTTGCCCGACCCGGCGGGCACAGCCAGCACAACAGCGCCTATTGGGATGGCACCCCTTACTTGGGCATTGGACCAGGCGCGCACAGCTTTAAGCGCCCCCAGAGGTGGTGGAATGGCCGGTCCAACGCGGCCTACATGAAGGCGGCTGAAGAAAGTGTGTTTTCAAACCAAAGCCAGACGGAGACACTGAGCACAGAAGATCAATTCAATGAGGCGCTGATCACGGGGCTAAGGAGGGCACAGGGCATCGATCCCGACGTGCTCAAAACAACCACAGGCTTGGATGTCCGTCGACAAGAAGCCTTGACTGGCCTCTTGGGTTCAGGCAAATGTGAGTGGCACCGCGAAAGGCTGCGCATTCCCGAGGACCAATGGCCCATGGGAGACGCCATCACGCTGGACTTGATGGTGTGACGCCTTTGGTTTGAGCCCCCTTTGAACGGCGCTTTTTCAAGAGCACGTCTAGGAACACACTCAAGATCAAAACCGCGGCTCCCCCATAAAACCCGGGGGGCATGACCTCTTCCCCCCCAAAGACCAAAAGCGCCAAGCCGATGGCATAAATGGGTTCCAAGTTGATGGCCATGGCCACCGTGAACGGGCTTAAAACGCGCATGACCTCCACCGTCAATGCAAAGGCCAGTGAAGTGGCCACCAAACCCAAGAGCAACAACCACAACCAATCGCCATGGCTGGGCCAAGCCTCCGTCCATCCGCCCGTCGCAGCCATCCACAGCCCGATCAGGCCGCAAGCCACCGCCAACTCCAGGCGCGACACGGACAACGAGGAGGCGCTCTGGCTCCAGAGGCTGTTCAATGTGCCAAACAAGGCGGCGCAAAATGAACTGATCAAAGCGAGCGCCATTCCCCAGCCGGCCGAAACGTCGACCCGGTACATCCACCACAGCCCAAACACGGCAACGACGCCCAAAAAGACTTCTTTGACGTCCAAACGTTTGCGCCTCACCACGGGCTCAATGAAGGCCACAAAAAAGGGAGCAGTGGCCATGACTGCCAAGGCCAAAGACACGGTTGAGGCTTTGATGGCCGCAAAAAAGGTCACCCAATGCAAGGCCACCAGCGCTCCCGTGAGGGCAACGGGGATGAAGAGCTTTTTGGGAATTCCGCCTTTGCGGCCGCGGGCCAACATCCATGCGTGAAGACCCAAAGCCCCGATGAGGGTGCGCCAAAACACCAGCGGAACTGCCGGCAACTCAATCAGCTTGCCCAGAACACCCGTAAATCCAAACACCACAACTGTGGCGTGAAGGATAAATATGGCCTTGGGCCGACCCATGGATCAACGGACGGTGACGGGCATGGACCAATGCCTACCCGTGTCGTCTACGAACACCAAAATGAACCAACCTGAGCGCAGCCCTTCAGGCCGGACGGTGAGTTGAGTTCCAGCCGCAAGTGCTCCCCCCTGCCGCACCAGACGGCCTTGTCCATCGCGCATGAGCCAGTGGTCCATGTTGGATCCCACATTCAATTGCAGAGGCTGGCCCTCACCAAAGGGAACGGGACCGCCTTCTACAGGCATCCACTCCAATTCTGACACCGCGATGCTGGTGGTGTCCGGGAAGACCACCGTGACCACTTGAACGGCTTGGTCCGTGCACACGCCATCGGTGCTCTCTGCGGTCAAAATCACCGTGTAAGTACTGTCTGTTGGGAAGTCATGAAGTGGCGACGTGGTGGTGTCGAGACCACTTCCATCCCCAAAACTCCAGTAGTATGCCCCCGCCCCTGTGGACTGGTTGTCGAAGGGAACAGGGCCGTCTTCGGACTCCCAACTCCCTGGTGCCCCGAAGGCGGCAGAAACCGGTTCTGACAAATCAAACGCCCCCCTTGGAAGCACGGTGTAGTTGTCTAAAAATGGTGCCTCGTCATCGCGTTGTCCTCCTATGCCTGTGACACCAAACACACCTTCAGGAGCATCTGTCCCAAATAAATCTGTGTCTCCGTCAATCACCATTTTGTACAAGGCGGCTCCTGTGGAAACATAAACCTCAAATTGCGGGGCGATGTTGGTCCATTCTGCGGGGTTCACCAACTCCACACACTTCAATCGAATCAAGTCACTCTCGGTCTCTTCATTCAATTCATTCACAAGTTCAGGCTCTTGAATGGGCTGGTCTTCTGCTGCGAGAATCAAGGTGTCGGCCAAAATTTGAGCACGGCCCTGGAACTGCTGAATGGCGCCGCGAACGCGAACGCTGTCGCCCTCTTCGACCAAGTAATTGTAGTTGTCTACCGGGCTGTAGACCTCGATGCCCGAACTGGGGTCGATGATGGTGAATCTCAATCCCGATGGGTAGGTGTTGAAGCCGTGCACCACACCGCGGAGTTCACAGGGGATCAACAAGCTGTCCAACACCCCGTTGCTGTCCACACCCCGCACATCTGCAATGGGGTAGTAGGGAAAGCCCAAGTCACTCGGCGCAATTTGAATGGTGACCTCCTCAATCAACACCTCAGCATTGTCGGTGATCACCGTCATGGACAGCGTGAAGCTTTCCAATCCTTCTGGCTCAAAATCATCGACGATGCCGATGGTGAACGACTGCGGAGCCAGCCAACCTTGTGGAAAGGTGAGGTCGAGTGGGAAAAGCGTTCCAAAGTCAGACACGGCTTGAGCGGTTCCACCAGCCAAGACGTCCACTTGAACCTGCACCTCTTCTACGGGAAGGTCCACAGGCAGCTCAATGGCAATCACATCTCCCTCAAAGGCAACGATGTCGGCCACACCGAAGCCCACAGTGGGCGTGGCATTGGTGTCCAGCCCGCAAGGCAACGCTGTGTGCTCTCCAAAAAAGTCAAAGGTGTTTTCGGGATGGTCCATCCATTGGTTTTGAACCACATTCCAGTCCGGTGATCCCGACGTGACGTCTGGATTCCGGACCAACGTGTGGTGGAGCATGGTCACATCGTTGACCGGCCAACCTTCGCCTGGGTTCTCTCCGACGACGCCCAAAACATCCACCACCACGCCGTTGCGCTCCAAGGTGGTGGCGTCGTTTCCATTGAACAGCGTCACGTCGTCCAAAACATCCGCCAACTGCGCCAAGTCCAAAGTCGCGTCGGGGTTGGCGATGGTGAGGACTTCACCGGGGCCCAGGGTTCCTGTCAATTCCAACTCGTGGTTGGCCACGTTGCTTCCATTGTTGAAGGTCTTCACGGTGTACTCCGTCAAATCGGCAGAAGCCGAACCGCTGGGGTTGTAGATCTCGAGCCCTTTGCTGAAGGTGCTTCCGTCGACGTATTCAGAGAAAAACAAGTCCGTGCACAAACCGCTCGGGTCACAGGCCAAAATGGACACGTCCAAAGCCTGTCCTGAAAGCAAGCCGCAAGAGTCGGCTTGCAACTCTGAAACAGGCTGACCAACCGCTGCACTGGCAGAATCAATGGTGCCCAAATGCCCGAAGCCGTAAACAGAGTATTCGCCCAGCCCCAAGCTTTCAAAGTCATATTCCGGGGTGCTCGTGGAATCCAAAATGTCCCCGTTTTCATCGCAAATCACAAAGAGGTATTCAGCCTCGGGGCTCTGGGTGGTGTATCCAAACTGAACCAAGGTGTTGGAAAAGGTGAGGCAACCCGTGGCCTCATCGGTCCCTGCAGCGGTGTAGACCGCTCCGCCATCACAACTTGGTGGCAAACAGTAGATGCGGTCCACCTCCACAGGCAACGCGCTAAAGGCGACACACCCAGAAGCCTGGATGCTGTCGTAGGGCGCTCCCACCTCGATGCTGGAGGGGTCCAAATCGCCGTCGTAGCTCATCCCCCAAACCAAACACGGTCCGGCAGGTGACCCTGAGAAGTTGTAGCCCAAATTCCCTTGGCCGCCTGGAACCACATCGATCACATCTCCATCGAGGTCCGTGATGACAAGACCGTAGGCACTTTCCAGAGCGTTGGACGACGCCGTGAAAGGCAAGAAGCCCCCAGCGAGGTCCACACAGACTTGAGCGGAACCATTTTCGCCGCCTTGGGCGGAAATCAACCCCCCGTCACAATCCAAGAGGTTCGTGTAGCCCGGGGTGGGCTGCTGAAGAACCATGAGGTCTGAAGAAAACGCGGGGCCTCCGTCTGGGAGCCGGGCCCAAGCCAAAGCGCCACCATTCTCAGCGCCCAACATCCATTCATCCAATTGAGGTTGCCCCGGTGTCAGCGAGTCAATCAAAAAGGGGTTGGTTTGGTCAGCTGTTCCGTAAACCACGGCGTCCAAGAGGCCCACCGTCGTCAATGGCGTTCCATTGGGAAAGTCTGCGCTGTCTCCCACAAAAAGGGCAACAGCATCTCCACCATCACGAAGAAGGCCGGGTTCAAATTCAACGTCTACGCCCTCGACGGCTGGGTTTGCCAAAAGAAAGAAGCCCAAGCTGTCCGTGCTCTGCCCATCGAGGTCAAACGCCGCATACACATTCGTGGTTACGGTGTTTCCGCCGCCCTTGTAAAACACGATGATGTGGCCGTCCAAAGACAGGTTGGGGTCTCCAAAGAGCTCAACGAACTCTAAGCTGTCCGGCACCGAATTGTTGTCTGCATCCACCTCATTGATGAACACATTTTGAGCGTAACCGGCTGAAGGAGCGCACATCAGAATGGACGCCAGCAAAAACGAGCCGAGGAGAAGATGGTGTAGTGAACGCATTTCCAATGGTTTGGAATCGAGCGCGAAAGTAGGGCGAGACTTCATGACCCCACTTTAACAAGAGATGAATTTCATGCCCCCAGAGAAACGTAACTTCAGGGGTGCAATTCCGTTTTATCGGAAGACCTGCAAAAAATGGCCGCAGCACCACAAGACCTCAAACAGAAACTGGACTCATTTGTCCGGAAGTACCACCGCAACGAAATGCTGCGTGGTTGCCTCATCTTGGGCGCCTCCTTGCCCATGGCCTGGTTGGCTGTGATTGGTTTAGAAGCGTTGGGGCGGTTCGGAACCAGCGCCAGAACGGCCTTGTTCTACCTGTTCGTGGCCGTGGTGGCCTGGGTGGCGGTGCGCTACATCCTTCTTCCCGTCATGAGGCTCATCCGCCTGCAGGCTGGATTGAACCACGACGATGCGGCCCGGATCATTGGGCGGCACTTCCCTGAGATTGAAGACCGGTTGCTCAACACCTTGCAGCTTCAGGAAAGCTCCAAAAGACAAGACGTCGCAAGTCAAGAGTTGTTGGAGGCGTCAATCGCCCAAAGAAGCCAAGAACTCAAGCCGTATCGCTTCACGTCTGCCGTCGACTTCGGAGAAAACAGGAAGTACCTGAAGTATGTACTGCCCCCTCTCCTGCTGTTTGCCGGGCTGTACCTCGCCTTGCCAGAAGCGATGGAAGCGCCCACAGACCGGCTCATTCACCACAGAACCGAAGCCCTCGACATTCCTGATTTCCGATTGGTTCAGGTGGGAGAGCTTGTGGCCATCGAGCGGACAGATTTCACGCTTCAAATCAAAACGGTCGGCTCCGTTGTGCCTGCGCGAATTGAGGTGGAGGCTGGAGAAGGCCGTTTCCGGATGGAACGCGGCACAAGTGGTGAGTGGAGCTACCGGTTCCGGGCCGTTCGTGAGTCGATGAACTTGGTGGTCTCTGCCCCTGGTACACCGGCATTGGACCTTCGCCTCACGGTTCTTCCCAGACCAGAACTCCAAGACCTTCAGGTGAAGGTTCAGCCCCCCATTCACACGGGAATCCCCCCTTTCCAACAGCGGAATGAAGGAGATCTCGACGTTCCCGAAGGCAGCATTCTACAGTTCCAATTGGGCACGAGAAACACCGAGACCCTCACATTGAAGTGGGGCGAAGAAGAAAATGAGCTCACCGCGGACGTCAACAACCGATTCAGCTTTTCCAAAACGGCAAAATCTGACCTCAGCTACCTGATCCAACCGCGTTCATCCCAGGTTCAACAGGCCGATTCGGTTCGCTACCGATTGCGCACCATTGCCGACAGCCCCCCCACCATTCGGGTCGCAGAAATCACCGACAGCCTTTCATTCAACAGCATTGCCTTCAACGGATTGGTCCAAGACGATTATGGCTTCACCAGCCTTCGTTTTGTTTTCCAGAAAAAGGGCGGTTCTAAGGAATCCTTGACCCTTGACCGCCCTTCACGACGAGAAGACGGCTTCATCCACTTTTGGGACCTCTCAGAAGCTGGAGTCGGCCTCGGAGACGCTGTAGAATATTGGTTTGAAGTCCGAGACAATGACGGGGTCAATGGCCCCAAGATGACGCGCTCGAGAACGTTTGTGCACCAAGCCCCCACCGAAGAGGAGCTCGCACAACAACTGGACAGCGCCGATGCAGAATTGTCTGCAGCATTGGAAGAGAACCTGGAAGAAGCGCGCCGCTTGCGGGAACAAATGCAAGAACTCCGCAGAGAGCTGATGGAGGAGGACGAGATGGGCTGGGAAGAAAAGGCGGCCATGGAGGAGCTGCTCAAGCAACAAGAGGCACTGAAAGAGGAGGTGCAGAAAATGCAAGAGGAGAACCGGAAAAAGAATGAGCAACAAGCCGAGTTTGCCCCACCCAACGAAGAACTGCAGAAGAAGCAAGAAGAACTACAAAGGCTCATGGACGAGGTCATGACCGACGAGCTGCAGGAGATGTTTGACGAGATGAGAGAGCTGATGGAGCAGCTGGAAGAGGGGGACAAGGAGAAAATCGAAGAGCAGCTCGAAAAGATGGACCTCGACCAGGAGGCCATGGAGCAAGAGTTGGACCGCGCACTCGAACAGTTCAAGCAACTGCAATGGGAGCAAAAAATGGACGAAGCCATTTCTGATTTAGAAAAACTCGCCGAAAAGCAAGAAGAACTTGCCGAAGAGACGGCCGCCGGAGAAACCGATGAGGAAGAGCTCAAGGCCAAGCAAGACTCTCTGGATCAAGAGTTTGACAAAATTCAGGAGGCTTTAGACGATGCCGAAAAGCTCAACGAAGAACTAGAGAACCCCAACGGGATGCCCAAAATGGAGGAGCTCCAAGAGGAGATTGAACAGGACATGAATGAGGCCGGAGAGCAGCTCGACAGCGGAAAAGAGAAGAAGGCCTCTCAAAGCCAAAAGGGCGCAGCAAAAAAGATGGAACAAATGGCGCAGCAGATGGAAAGCGCCATGGAGTCGGGAGAACAGGAGTCCATGGAAGAGGACATGGAGGCCCTGAGGGCACTGCTCGAAAACATCATCACCCTGTCCTTCGACGAAGAAGACCTGATGTCTGCCGTTGGCGGTACGCAAAAAGACGACCCTCGCTATGTCACACACGGGCAAACCCAGCGCAAGCTCAAGGATGATGCGGAGATGGTCAAAGACAGCTTGTTTGCCCTCAGCAAGCGGGTCACTCAATTGCAGTCCATTGTGAACCGCGAAATCAGCCTGGTGAACCTCCACATGGGCCAGGCACTGGGTGGGTTTACAGACCGCAAGACGGCCATCATCACCAGCAACCAGCAATATGTGATGACCTCCTTTAACAACCTGGCCTTGCTTCTGGATGAAGTGCTGCAGCAAATGCAAAGCGAGTCCAGCTGTAACAAACCGGGCACAGGAAACTGCGAAAAGCCTGGCGGAAGCGGATCAAAGCCCTCTCCCAGCGCCAAACAGCTGAAGGGCATGCAACAGTCCTTGTCCAAGCAATTGGAACGCATGAAGGAGAAAATGAAAGGCTTCAATGAGGGCGAAGGCAAAGAAGGCAAGCGAGGCATGAGCAAGGAGTTGGCCCAAATGGCCGCCCAGCAAGCCGCCATCCGACAGATGACCCAGGAGCTTGGCAAACAGCTCAATGAAGATGGTTCTGGGTCAGGCAATGGCTTAGAAGACATCGCCAAGCAGATGGAAGACATCGAAAAAGACATTGTGAAGGGAGAGCTCGATCAACTGACGCTTGAGCGACAGCAAGACATCCTGACACGGTTGCTTGAAGCCGAAACCGCTGAACGAATTCGGGGGGAAAAAGAAGAGCGCGAATCCCGCACAGCAAGGGAAACACCGCGAGACGCGCCTCCCAGTTTGGAGGAGTATCAGAAACGGAAAGCACAAGAGATCGAACTTTTGCGAACAGTTCCCGCTGACTTAACGCCTTACTACAAGCTCAGGGTCAACGATTATTTCAATACTTTGGAGCTTCCGAATCAGGATTGAATTTCTGCCATGTCCGAAGTGAGAGAACTACAAATCGCCTCTAGAATGGAGGGCATCACAGAAGTGGAGGCCCTCATCAATCAGATTTGCGAAGATTTTGGCGTCGAAGAAACCCATTATGGGGAGATTCTCATCGCCATGACAGAGGCGGTCAACAACGCCATTGTGCACGGCAACAAGCTGGATATCAGCAAAATGGTGAATGTCAAAGTCTCTACCGAAGGCACTGTTTTGACCTTCACCGTGACCGATCAAGGACCGGGTTTCGACCACGAGAACATCCCTGATCCAACCGCTCCAGAGAACCTGGAAAAGCCCAATGGGCGTGGGGTTTTCCTCATGCGTCAATTGGCCGACACCTGCGAATTTGAAGAGCTCGGCCGCGTTGCCATCCTCACCTTTGACGAAGCCATTCCTCAGGCCGCCACTGCCCAGTGACGAATTCAGGAAACATTTCCTTTCTTTTTCACCTCACCCCCTTTCGCCTGCGCCATCGACAAGCAGTTCGCGACTGGCTCGCCCTTTGCGTGCACCAAGAAGGCAAACGTGTTGAGCAACTCAACTACATGTTCAGCACCGACGATTACGTGCTTTCCATGAACGAGGCTCACCTCAACCACAGCTACTTCACGGACATCCTGACCTTCCCGACGCCGTCTGGACAAGGACTTTGTGGCGACATCCTGATCTCCATTGACCGGACACGAGACAACGCCAAACAACTAAGGGTCAGACCTTTAGACGAACTCCATCGGGTCATGGCCCATGGAGCGTTGCACCTCATCGGCTACAACGATGACTCCGAATCCAATAAAAAAGAAATGCGAAGCAAGGAGGACCAATGGCTGTCCCAACGCGAGTTTCTTGACTAAAACGTTCCACGTGGAACATCCCCATGCTTGAATCATATGACATCCTGGTGGTAGGCGGCGGCCACGCCGGCAATGAAGCAGCACACGCGGCAGCGACGCTGGGCAGTAAAGTGCTCCTCGTGAGCATGAACCTGACCACCATCGGCGCGATGAGCTGCAACCCAGCCATGGGCGGTGTTGCCAAAGGACAAATCCTTCGCGAAATCGACGCACTGGGCGGGATGAGCGGCCGCATCTCCGACAGAAGTGCCGTTCAATTCCGCATGCTCAACCGATCCAAAGGTCCCGCCATGTGGTCACCCCGCACCCAGAACGACCGCCACACATTTTCACAATACTGGCGATCCACCCTTGAAGCACACCCAAACATCCACCTGTGGCAAGACATGGTAACAGGACTCATCATTGAGGACAACCAAGTTCACGGTGTAACCACCCAACTGGGCATCGACATTCGCGCCAAACGAACAATCCTAACCTCAGGCACCTTTCTCCAAGGCAGAATCCACCTGGGAAAACAACAATTCCAAGGCGGAAGGTCTGGAGAACGTGCAGCAGAAGGAATCACCAGTCAACTCGCTCAAAACGGACTCATCTCCGGACGAATGAAGACAGGGACGCCCCCCAGAATTGATGGAAGAAGCATAGACTTCAGCAAAACCGAAACTCAAGCCGGAGAAACCACAACAGAAGCATTTAGTTACTACGAGAAGGCGAGCATTGAACCCCAACTCCCCTGCCACATTACCTACACCAACCCAGAAGTTCACAACATTCTCGCTGCGAGCCTTCACTCCAGCCCCCTGTTCTCCGGAGCCATTACAGGCAAAGGCCCACGTTACTGCCCCAGCATAGAAGACAAAATCCACCGGTTTGCAGACAAAGACAGGCACCAAATATTCATTGAACCAGAAGGCCGCTCCACTGTCGAGACCTATCTCAATGGATTTTCCACCTCCCTTCCCAAAGAAGCCCAACTGGCCGCAATGAGGAAGATCCCTGGCCTCGAGCACGCCCGCATGTTCCGGCCGGGATACGCAGTAGAATATGACTACTTCCCTCCCACGCAACTTCGACACACCCTGGAAACAAAAGCCCTGCCCAACCTCTACTTCGCCGGACAAATCAACGGAACCACAGGCTATGAAGAAGCCGCCTGCCAAGGCCTCATGGCAGGCATCAACGCTCACCTAGCCAACCACAATGAAGAGCCACTCACCCTTCAACGAGACGAAGCTTACATCGGAGTACTGATTGACGATCTGGTTACCAAAGGCACAGATGAACCCTACCGCATGTTCACAAGCAGAGCAGAGTATCGGATTCTGCTCAGGCAAGACAACGCAGACCAAAGACTGACACCACTGGCACATAAACTGGGACTGATTCAACCCGAAGACTGGAAGGCCTTCAACGCCAAGCAAGCCACAGTGGACAGCATATCCAACCACCTTGAGAAAAACTCTGCAGACCCAGACAACATAAACCGCACGCTTGAAGCATTGGGCACATCTCCACTCAAACAAAAAACAAGGTGGTCTCAAATACTCAGCAGACCCCACGTTACACTGGACTCACTGATTCCACAAAGCTCTGACCTCACGGAAATGTGCAGCGGACACCCACAGTCTTGGCTGTCCCTGGTTGAGACGAAAATCAAATACAAGGGCTACATCGAGAAAGAACAAGCCCAAGCCGACAGAATGAAGGCCATGGACCACCTTGTCATCCCGAAGGACCTAGAGTACATGCGCCTCACCTCACTCAGCATGGAGTCCCGCCAAAAACTAGACGAAGCCAAACCGAACACATTCGGTGACGCCAAGAAAATCAGCGGGGTTTCCGCCTCTGACCTTTCGGTGCTCATGATTTACCTGGGGCGCTAGGACAGCGTTCCACGTGGAACATCCTAAAAAGCCCTCACAGCGCCGTGGAAGCCCTTTCTCCTCGCTGAGCACCGGAAGGCCCACTTCCCGGAGAAATCCCGTTTACACAAACCGCTGTAAACCAGACAACTAAACACAAACCACCCCGAGACGGAAGCCTTTATCTTCGCGGCGCAAACCAGCCAGCCATGAACATGAAGGCCCACCTCGATCAACTCGGCATCCAAGCCGAAAACCCTGGAGTCCAAATAGGAGCATCTTCCGCTTCCATCGGAGCCACCATTTCTAGCCTGAGTCCTGCCGACGGTAAAACCATCGGAGCAACAGGCGTTTGCTCAGCTGCAGACTATGAAAAAGCCATTGCTGCAGCCACCGAGGCGGGAAAAGAATGGCGGACGGTTCCCGCTCCATTGCGTGGGGAGGTTGTTCGACTCTACGGAGAAGCCCTTCGCCATCACAAAGACGCTTTGGGGGCCCTTGTATCTTATGAAATGGGCAAAAGCCTTCAAGAAGGCCTTGGTGAAGTCCAAGAGATGATTGACATCTGCGACTTTGCCGTAGGACTTTCTCGTCAGCTTTATGGTCTCACCATGCACTCTGAGCGTCCTGGACACCGCATGTACGAGCAGTGGCACCCGCTGGGCGTCGTGGGAATCATCAGCGCCTTTAATTTTCCTGTTGCCGTCTGGAACTGGAACACTGCACTCGCGTGGGTTTGCGGCAACGCCTGCATTTGGAAGCCTTCTGAGAAGACCCCGTTGACAGCCGTGGCCTGCCAAAACATCTGGAACGAAGTCACCGCGGACATGGAACATGTTCCCGCCGGACTTTCCTGCATCATCCAGGGAGACTACCAAGTGGGAGAGATGATGACCCAAGACAAGCGAGTGGCCATGATTTCCGCCACCGGCTCCATTCGCATGGGCAAGATTGTGGCTCAGGCAGTTGCTGCGCGACTGGGCAAGAGCTTGCTCGAATTGGGTGGCAACAACGCCATCATCGTTGAACCAGATGCCGAGTTGAAAATGGTGGTGCCCGGAACCGTATTCGGGGCCGTTGGAACATGCGGTCAACGCTGTACATCCACACGGCGCTTGATCATCCACAGCAGCATCTACGATCAAGTGGTTGAAGCCCTGACCAGCGCATACAGCCAGCTTCGAATCGGTGACCCTCTTGATGAGAACAACCACGTTGGGCCCCTCATTGATAAGGATGCCGTCGGCATGTACGAGCAGGCCCTCAAATCAGTGGTGGAGCAGGGAGGAAAGATCTTGGTTGAAGGGGCCGTGCTCGAAGGAGCCGGTTATGAATCCGGTTGCTACGTTAAGCCCGCCATTGCTGAGGCCACCAACGACATGGCGATCGTTCAGCACGAGACCTTTGCTCCCATTCTTTACGTGATGAAGTACGACACCCTTGACGAGGCCATTGCCATGCAAAACGGCGTGGTTCAAGGTCTATCGTCGGCCATCATGACCACCAGCCTCAGAAGCGCAGAGCTCTTCTTGTCTGCCGCAGGCAGCGATTGCGGCATCGCAAACGTCAACATTGGCACCAGTGGTGCCGAAATCGGTGGTGCATTCGGTGGAGAAAAAGAGACAGGCGGAGGCCGTGAGTCAGGCAGCGATGCATGGAAGAGCTACATGCGACGTCAGACCAACACCATCAATTACAGCACAGAGTTGCCTCTCGCTCAAGGCATCAAGTTCGATTTTTGATGCTCAAAGGCACCGCCTTTAAGGCCGTTAGCACCCTGTTTCTGATGGCCGGACTGGGGCTCTGCTCTTGCTCGGACGGGACAGGGACACGGCGACCCAACGGTGAAGAGGGGGACCTTGTTTTCGCCTTGTCCGACAGTGTAGAGGTCCGCATACCTGGAACCAAAACAGACTCCACTTGGACCCTACACAACGGCACTGAAAGCATTCATCTTTTGCCTTCTGATACTGTCGATGGGTGCTGGATGGTTCCTGTTTTTGACGGCACCATTTGCATGAATGGCCGAGTAGGGGAGTGGCATGACGTACTGAGACCTGGCCACTATGCGGTGCCTGTTGAATGGCAAGCAACTCCGGCTCCCGCCGACATGAAGCCCCATGCCAACACCCTTTCATGGAGGCTCACTTTTGGATCCGACGACCCTTGGTTTGGTGATCTGACCCTTCATCAAACCTCTGATGGACAGGCTTTTGGAAGCATCTCCACCGCCACTGGTGACTTCCGGTTCCTTCATGGACAATTGTCTGACTCTGCCGGGCTGATTCTGCAGACTTTTGATGGGGCTCACTTGTTCCGATTTTCGGCAACTTCTTTGCCAGACGGTACACTTTTGGATGGCGTCTTCCAAAGTGGAAACCACTATGCAACCTCCTTTACTGGAGCTTATTTGGCGGAAAACGCCCCTCCCTTGTCTGAGGGCAAGGAGGCCAGCTGGACCGGAGAAATGGCCGCATATTCTGGCCTGAACCTAGACGGCACGCCTGTCCAATGGAATGCAGACTCTGCAAAAGGAACCCACATCTTGAGCATCATGGGGTCTTGGTGTCCAAACTGCATGGATGAGCACCGGCTTCTCGCTCAGCTCATGAATCGCCACCCCGACTTGACGGTGCACACCCTGGCGTTTGAACGGGGGCTGGACAGAGATGGCGGTGTAGAGAAAGCATTGAACCGACTCAACCGCTACGCCTCACAAATGGAGGTGGATCAATGGGACGGCCGATGGACGTTTGTCCTTGCTGGCCCTGCCTCCAAAAAAGCGGCTGCGGACTCCTTGGCTTTTGTCGATCGGGTCGTCAGCTTTCCAACCACCGTGGTCATCCACGAGAACCACCAGGAGCCTTGGATACACACGGGCTTCAATGGACCGGCCACCGGCCCTGCTTACGAGGTAGAGGTGGCCAAATTCAATCGGGCCATCAACGCCGGTCCGACGGAAAGTCGTTGACCCGGTCCACCGCCAACTTGGACTCCCTGTTGGCCACCTCCCAGGAGGTCAAAAACACCAGACGACCGATTTCCGCCATTTTTGGGTAGCGGATTTTGTCTGGCGTATCCCCTGGACCGTGGTAATCCTCGTGGACACCACTGAAATAGAAGATAACGGGTATGTTGTGCTTGGCGAAATTGTAATGGTCACTTCGGTAATAGAAGCGGTTAGGGTCATCTGGCGCATTGAAGGTGTAGTCCAATGCCAAGCCGATGTGCTCATCGTTCACCGCTTCGCTGATGTCATGCAATTGGCTCGACAGCTTGTCACCGCCAATCAAATACACATACCGGTCGTCGTCCTTGTGGGCCTCGTCAAACCGACCAACCATGTCCATGTTCAGGTCGCAAACGTGGGACTCCAATGGGAACGCCGGGTGATCGCTGTACCACTCTGAACCCAAAAGCCCCTTTTCTTCACCCACAAACGCCATAAACAGGATGGAGCGCTTGGGTCCTGCGCCACTGTCTGCTGCAGCCATCCAAGCTTCTGCGTTTTCCAGCAAACTCACGGTTCCACTTCCATCGTCATCGGCACCATTGTATATCAAGCCCTCCTTGTCCACGCCAACATGGTCGTAATGGCTGGTCAATACAACCACCTCTTTACTTAGGACTGAATCTGATCCAGGAAGAAAACCCCAAACGTTGGTCGCCAGAATTTTCTCGTCTGCCCGAGCCAGATTCAAGTCAAATGAACCCAACTGTGTGCCTTTCAACTTTCGCTTTGGCCATTTTTTGATCACAAACTCTTCTGACTTCCAGCCCGACAAGCGCAAGACGGTTTCCATGGACATCAGCACAGTTGGGAGATCCGTTCCCTCGCCCTCTCGGTCGACATCCAACCTCATTCGTTCTCTTTCCAGCCAAGGCAACATGCGTGATCGCGCCGTGGTAAAGTCTTTGACCGCCATCACCACACCCACTGCGCCCAAGCTGTCAGCCAGCTCTCTTCGTCCCAACCCACTCATTTCTTCGGGCACATCGGACAGCATCACTACCACTTTACCCCGAACATTCAAACTGGCGTAATCATCCCAGCCAGAACTTGGGTCTTGGAGGCCATAACCCACAAAAACTGCCTCTCCTTGCAAGGAAGAAACTTCGATGCCTGGGTAAGGAATCCACTGGTCTCGATAAGGAAGTTTTTCCCCTTTCATTCCGATCAAGCCTCCTTTTAGAGCACTGGTTTTCAGGGGAACTTCTTGAAAGTAAGACCCTTGTACAGGCTCCAGTCCCAGCTCTTCAAAACGAGAAGCGATGAAAGCGGCGGCTTTACGCTGGCCTTCTTTCCCAGTTTCTCTGCCCTCCATGCTGTCTGCGGCCAGGACATAGAGCAGGGAACTCAAATCTTCTGCTGTGATGGTTTCTGCCCACTGCACGCCCTGATTTGTGTGTTGCAGAGTCTGACTTGAACCGATCCAAGATGAACCTAAGAACGCAGCCGTTATGAGGATATAGGAGTGCTTCATGAACATGCAATTTTTTCGACCCGGCGGCCGTGGCGGCCTCCTTCAAAAGGGGTATTTAAGAACTCCGATACACAATCAAGGGCATCAGAAATGGCAATGTACCTCGCCGGTAAGCACAGCACATTCGCGTCGTTGTGCTGTCTGGCCAATCGGGCAATGTCAGGTCTCCAAGCAATGGCCGCGCGCACATCCTGATGTTTGTTTGCCGTCATGGCCACACCGTTTGCCGATCCACAAATCAAGATTCCGAAGTCACCATTGGTATGCACCGCGTCCGCCAGGGGGTGTGCATGATCCGGGTAATCCACGCTGGCACCATCAGGTGTTCCGTGGTCCACCACTTCATGTCCATTTTCGTTCAACCACGCGAGAAGGGCAGCCCGTAGATCGCCCGCTGCATGGTCATTGGCCAGTTGTATCCGCATGAATGCAAGTTCACCCAGAGGGACTTCTCAGAAATGCACAATGAAATGTGAATTCGCACGATTTGCTGTGGGTAAACAAGACATAAAAAAATTTGCAGAAGTGGTCCCTTCATCGGCTTATCGAACTCGTGCCAAGAACCACCATCTTTTGTGGCCCTTTTCTCCGAATCATCCTCACCAGATTTTGAGAGATTTGAACACCGCCTGTGCCCATCGATTGCTACAATGTGGCGTTATCCTCAAACTCAATTCTAATGTGAACAACCACGTTAAATCCTTGACCTTAAAAGAGAACGCTTGGTGAATATTTCGTTGATGAAACCTCATTTTCTGTGGATGGCGATGCACTCCAAACTTTTGGATCATTCTTTATCCTCAGTATCAACAGCCCTATGACTACTACTAATCTTTTCTTTAAAAAAAGAGTATTACATAGTGAGGGGAAAAACCTGAATTCAAAGTCGGATTCGTTGGATTGGGTGTGGCAACTTGCAGCCATGTCCAGTTGGGGTCTTCGTTGTGTTGGATTGGGAATCTTGTGGATGGGTGTTGGCCAGTTGATGGGTCAAGACTCAACGTGGACCGAGTACCGCTATGCCGAAGGTGGGGTGAGCAGCGAAGGTTACTTGGTGGAAGGTCAACCAGCGGGGTATTGGAGGTCTTTTTATCCAAATGCCAATCGAAAGAGTGAAGGCAATTGGAGGGGAGGAAAATTGGAAGGAGAATGGGTGTTTTTTGATTCCAAAGGCCGCTTGGAAACAACGCTTTCTTATGCGTCAGGGAGAAAGCAAGGAACGGAGTTCAAATGGGATTCAACAGGAACTTTGAGGGCGTCTTTGCCCTGGATGCAAGACACGCTGGACGGAGTTGAGCAGTCTTTCGATGAAAATGGAATCGAAATTCAAACCATTCCGTGGCGCAAAGGAAAACGAGAAGGAATCGCAGCAGATTACGCAGTTGAAGGCGAAGGCCAAGGAAGAATCATCCGCAGAAAGGGCTATCGTGGCGATTTGTTGAGGTGGGTTGAGGACATCAACCGTAACGACGATCAGGGCAGGAAAACAGGAAAGTGGATGACGTTTTGGCCTTCGGGTCTGGTGCGGTTGGAAGGGCCATATCTGCGGGGATTGAAAGAAGGCGTCTTCAAACAATTTTCAAGGCGTGGAGACCTGGAAAAGACCATGACCTTTCACTTGGGTAAGCTGGTGGAAGATGCACCAGAGGCGATTGCCTTGGACATTCGACAGACGTTTCACGACAATGGAGAAGTGGCCAATGTTGGCCCTTGGCGAAACGACACCCCCATGGGTACACACCGGTATTTTGATCGGGAAGGCCACCTTGTTGAGGTCAAGGTTTTTCGCGATGGAGCGCTTTCTGCCATAGGCATGCTGGATGAGTTTG
>CALKHD010000213.1 GCA_938092195.1 uncultured Flavobacteriales bacterium
GGCCGATGGCCGGTTGTTTATCCCCAGAAGAAGGCATACAAAACGGCGAGAACCGTCAGCACAGCGAAAGCTCCAATGTTGTACAGGGGCTCAGTGGCAAACGTGCTTCTGGTGAGAGAAATGCCCTTGGCATCATCTTCACCCTTGCCTTCGGAACGGCTCACGACCGCGATCACCAACATGGTCAACAGCGTTGTCAAGCCCATTTGATCCAAGAAGGGCAAATCCAAGAAAAAAGCGCTTTCTGACCACCCTTTGGGGGCCACCTTGAAGTACATGGCAATGGGAATGGACACCAATGCACCGGTGATGGCGCCTTTGTTGGTGGTTTTTTTCCAGAACAGGCCGAGGATGAACACAGCGAGGATGCCCGGGCTGACCACCCCCGTGTACTCCTGTATGAATTGGAAGGCTTGGTCAATCCCTCCGAGGAGGGGCGCCATGACGCAGGCAATCGCCAAGGCCACAGCGGCAGAAATCCTGCCCATTCGGACCGTGGCCCGGTCATCGGCGGTCGGGTTGATGTACGGCTTGTAGATGTCCATCGTGAAGATGGTCGATGTGCTGTTGAGCATGGACGCCAACGAGGACACAATCGCGGCTGCAAGCGCTGCAAAAGCCAAGCCTTTCAGACCGTTGGGCAAAAACTGGAGAAGCCAAGGGTACGCGTAATCGGGGTTCGCTCCCGTGGGAGGCTTGTTGGCTGCAGCCTCTCCCAAGCCCGCCATCACCGACGCATCTTGGGTCATGACGTAGGCCGCGATGCCGGGGATCACAACTATCAGAGGCAGAATGAGCTTGAGACCCGCAGCGAAGAGGATGCCCCGCTGGGATTCCTTCAGCGACTTCGCGGCCAGCGTGCGCTGAATGATGTACTGGTTGAATCCCCAGTAGTAAATGTTGGCCACCCACATGCCCCCCACCAGAACTCCGATTCCAGGAAGGTTCATGTACTCGGGGTGGCCCTTGTCCAAGATCATCGCAAACTTGTCTGGCGCCGCTTCATAGATCGTTTGGAATCCAGCCCACATGCCGCCTCCACCGGAGACAGCATCCAACGCGAGGTAGGTGGTCACCAGTCCACCCATCACCAAGAAAATCACCTGAATGACGTCCGTCCAAGACACCGCCGAGAGTCCGCCATACAGGGAATAAGCCGCGGCAAAAAGGCCGAGCCCAAGCACGCCATACACCATGGGAACCCCCATGATGGTCTCCAAAGCCAACGACCCCAAATAGAGCACCGACGCGAGGTTCACGAAGACATAAAGGGAAATCCAGAAGACCGCCAAGATGGTCTTGAGGTTGGTTGAATACCGCTGTTCCACGAATTCAGGAATCGTGTACAAGCCCTTCTCGATGAAAATCGGAAGGAAGTATTTGCCCACAATGATGAGGGTCAAGGCCGCCATCCATTCGTAAGAAGCAATGGCCAATCCGATTTTGAAGCCGGAGCCCGACATGCCGATGAATTGCTCGGCCGAAATGTTGGCGGCAATCAACGAAGCACCCACCGCCCACCAGGGCAATGATTTGCTGGCCAAGAAGTAATCCTCGGCATTTTTTTGGTGTCCCTTTTTGTCCCGAGAAACCCAAAGCCCCACCCCCAAAATCAGGATGGCATAGCCGATAAAAATGGCGTAATCGAGCGCCGAAAAAGTGCTGGTCATGATGCGGTAAGGTGCAGGGGACCCCGTGGCATTGACCGGGCCTAAGAAGGCAATGTACATCGTACACGCTTTCCAACCCCATGGGAACCGACTTGGTGTATTTTGGTCGGGTCCATTGTCCCTGCCTTGGACGGCTTCGACCCATACACCCCATGCGCACCCTCTGTTTTCCCATTGGAATTCTATCCGCCCTTTTGATGGGGCCCGTGTCTGGATGGACACAGACCTTGCTGCCCTTCATCGAAGACCCCGCTGTGGTCGAGGAGAACAAACTCACCGCCCGGACCACCTTTTACACCGCCTCTTCGTTGGACCAAGCGAACGTTGACCTCCCCTCCTATGGAGACCGCTATTTGAGCTTGAATGGCACTTGGAAATTCCATTGGTCCAGAAGCCCTGAAGAGCGGACAACCGGATTTGAATCCCCCACTTTCGACGCATCAGAATGGGATGACATTCCCGTTCCAGCCAACTGGGAACTCGAAGGACATGGGGTGCCGATTTACACCAATCACCCCTACCCTTTTTACTGGAAGCAAACGCCCAACCCACCCGACATCCCCGATGGATGGAATCCAGTGGGACAGTACAAACGCAGTTTTTCATTGCCCAAGGGATGGCGAGACCAAAACGTGATCCTGCATTTGGGTGCCATCAAATCCGCGGGTTTTGTGTGGGTGAACGGGCAGCGAATTGGATACACGCAAGGCTCCAAGTTGCCAGCAGAGTTCGACATCACCAATGCCTTGAAAAAAGGGGAGAATTCCCTGGCTTTGGAAATCTACCGCTGGAGTGATGGCAGCTTTCTCGAATGCCAAGACTTCTGGCGCATCTCTGGAATCGAGCGCGACGTTTGGCTTCAAGTCCTGCCCGCAGCCCACCTCTCCGATGTGGTGGTGAACGCCGATCTCGAGCGCGACGATCGGACGGGGTCGCTGGCCGTGGGCATGCAAGTTGCCCATCAAGGGTCCTCTGACTTCGAGGGGACCTTGCAATGCAAGCTCAGCCGCAATGGCAACCTCATCGAAGAGGTGGCCCTGCCGATTCAAGTCACAGCAGGAGACACGGCAACCATCACTTGGAACAGCGACCACCCCAATGTGGACCGATGGACAGCCGAAACCCCACAATTGCACGACTTGACCATCGAACTTTTGGACGCCAAAGGGCGCACCGTCGAGGCCACCAAGCTGGAAGTGGGGTTCCGAAATGTTCGAATAGAAGACGGCTTGGTCCTGGTCAATGGACGCCCCATTCTCATCAAAGGGGTCAACCGACACGAGCACCACCCCAAAACTGGACATGTGATGGACCGCGCCACCATGGAGGCGGACATCCAAACCCTCAAAGCGCACAACTTCAACGCCGTTCGCACTTCCCACTACCCGAACCACCCTTATTGGTATGCCCTTTGCGACCGTTATGGACTTTACGTGGTCGATGAAGCCAACATTGAGTCGCATGGCATGGGCTACGATCTGGACCGCACTTTGGGCAACAACCCCCTCTGGGAAAAAGCCCATGTGACCCGCACCGAGCGCATGGTTGCCAGGGACCGAAACCACCCCTCCATCATTTGCTGGTCCTTGGGCAACGAAGCCGGCAATGGCGTCAATTTTTACGCAACCTATCGCCGCGTGCGAGCCATGGACCCCTCGCGTTACATCGCCTACGAACGGGCCCTTCAAGAATGGAACACCGACGTCTACTGCCCCATGTATGCAGACTTGGAACACCTGGCCGAATTTTCAGAGCAAACCGAGGACTTGCGCCCCTTGATTCAATGCGAGTACGCACACGCCATGGGCAACAGCTTGGGTGGGTTCAAAGAGTATTGGGACCTCTACAGGAAAGAGCCCCGCTTGCAAGGAGGGTTCATCTGGGACTTCAAAGACCAGGGGTTGTGGGCAGAAAAAGAAGGCCGTGCCTTCCTTTCCTACGGCGGAGACTACGGCCCCAAAAACACCCCGAGCGACCACAACTTCTTGAACAATGGACTGCTCATGGCCGACGGTACACCTCAGCCGCACATGCTCGA
>CALKHD010000214.1 GCA_938092195.1 uncultured Flavobacteriales bacterium
GTCAACGACACCACATCGGTTCTTTCTTCCACCGGAACCAGCCGCTCATCGTACTTGGCTCCAAACACACGAACCAAACGCTGGCGCAATGGCCCGGCAGGCAAATCAAACAACTCGCCATCGTTGTGGCTCAATCGGAAGGCACATTCGGGGTGGGCCAATGCGATTCTTTGAAACTCGTCAATTGCGTGTCGAAGCTCCACCGGATCGCTCTTCAAAAAATTTCGCCGCGCGGGCACATTGAAAAACAGATGCTTGACCGTCATCCTGGTGCCCACATCACAGTGGACCGGTTCAGCCGGATGTTGCTCCCCCCCTTCGACCACCAAACTGTGGCCCAACTCATCCTCCTCGCGGCGTGTTCTCAACTCGACCCGCGCAATGCTGGCGATGCTGGCCAACGCTTCTCCTCTAAACCCCATGGTGGCCAGAGCCAAAAGGTCATCCGCAGACCTCAACTTGGACGTAGCGTGCCTTTCAAAGCAAATCGCCGCGTCTCCTAGCCCCATCCCCATTCCATCGTCTTCCACCACAATGCGGTTTCGACCTGCGTCCTTGAGAGACACTGAAATTTTCTTGGCACCAGCGTCGAGGGCATTTTCCATCAACTCCTTGACCACAGAAGCAGGGCGTTGCACAACCTCTCCTGCTGCAATTTGATTGGCCACGTGCTCGGGCAACCGCTGAATCCGGGTGTCTATGGCCGTGCTCATGAAGGGTCGGTTAGCAAGTACTCCTTGGCAAAATCAGTGGTCTCCACCCACTTCATGCCCAGCCATGCGCCGTAAAGCAGGGCCAACAAGATGACCGCACTTCTGAGCATGGCCCTGCGCCTCGAGCGCCTGAGCGCCTCGTAGCGGCTTTCTCTTTCCTTCTGGGTCGAAGGCCCTCCTCGAAAACGAAGCTTTCTAGGAGCGCCTTCCACTGAATCCCCCTGAACTTCTCGCTCAAGGGCCTCCTTTCTCTCCTTCCAATTCAACGCACGCGAATCCACGTGCGCCGAGCGGAACTTGAAGCTCCTAGGCGCTTGGCTCACGTTGCGAAATGGACTAGGGAGGCGTGGTGGTTTCATCCGGCCCCCAAATTTGCTCGCTGTTGTTCGAATTGCCGCAAAACATCTTCCACAGCCCGTCCACCACCGGTTCGTTCCAGAATTTTCTGAAGAACGCGATCTACGGCACTGTCCGGGCAAGATGCTCCTGAAGTCAGCAAAATGGTAGGGATCTCTCCGTCCACCGTCTGAGTCGGCCACCAATCATGGGTCACCTTTCTGGAAGCGCTGCTCAACTCAAAGTGCCCCAAACTTCCGTCGTCTCCGAACTCTTCAGAGCTTCGGACATACCACGTGGGCATGTTCTCCTCGCAGAGCTCCACCAGATGACTCGTGTTGCTGGAATTGTATCCCCCCACGACAATGGCAAAGTCAACTTTGCCCGCCGTGGCCTCCAACGCTCCTGTGGTGGCCGTTTGGTTGTCCAAGGTGGCGTAACAAAGGGTGTCTCTTGTACTGGCAAACCGCTCAGCATTGCCACCATCTCGATGCTCCAATGCCATTTTCAAATGGTCCGCAATGGCCTGGGTGTCGCTGGCGAGCATGGTGGTTTGGTTCACCACACCAAAACGCTCGAGGTCCCGAGGAACCTCAAACCCTTCACTTGAACGGCCTTTGAAATGGTCGTCAAATGTGGACCAATCCTTTTCGCCTCGGATGAACTGAGCCAACACCTGTGCTTCCTCCATGTTTTTCACCACGAGAGAACGCGCATTCGCACTGCTGTGGCTGAATGTGGCCCGCGTTTCTTCGTGCTTGGGCTTGCCGTGAATGATCACCGTGTACTCCTTCTTTCCCAATTGGGCTGCGCGTTTCCAAACCTTCTCTACAAACGGACATGTGGTGTTGTACCTCTGGATGTCCACGCCGATGGCCTTCAACCGATCCTCCAATTCCAAGGTGGTTCCAAAAGCCGGAACAATGACCACATCGTCCGGATCGAGGGATTCAAATGGAGTCAACACCCCACCTTCTGTGTCCATCAAAAAACCGATGCCCTGGGACTCCAAGTCCGCGTTGACTTCGGGATTGTGAATCATCTGACTCAACAACCAAAGACGCTTCCCCGGATTCTCAGCCACTGCTTTGTAAGCGATTTCAATGGCGTTTTCCACGCCAAAACAAAATCCGAAATGCCGGGGCAATACAAAACGCACAGAGCCAAAATCAAGCAGACTCGGCGCGAAATCCCGCTTTCTGGGGTCCGCGAGTTTTCGCAAAGCCTTCACCTTGCCAATCACCGGTGAACGGTATGCCTCTGGGATGTCAAACGTGCGCATCACAACGAAGGTAAGCGGAGCAACCCTTTGAGTCGGCCAAAACACACGAATGCGAAACCTCAGAACGCACCTTTTCGTATGGAGCCGGGATGATGATCAAACCCCTCCCGTCATTCTTCGTGTTCGCCATGTTCAGCTTGCATCCCTTCACCGAGGCATGGGCCCAAGGGATGCTGGATTCACAAGCCTCGAGCCCACTGTCATTGGAAGAGGTCCAAATGATCATGGAGACCGCTCCGCACCCGATGCTCAACCTGCGGCTTGAACCCTTGCTCAGCAGCAGGTCATTGAGAAAGGGATTTCACATTCTGATCCACCAAGACAATGAACCCTGGATCAAACTCGAGAACCAAGGCAGCCGAAAGGTCAACACCTCAGTCCCGATGGGACATCTCTACACTTTGGATGTCCGCCACAAGGACGCACATAGAAAGGTTTTTCAAATCGACACACGTGGCATTCGCGCCACAAGGTTCCTCTCTTGTGAAGTAGATCTGGTGGTGCGAAAATTTGAATCCTGCATGACCCAGGAGCAGGAATGGTGGCTCAGCATGCCTTTGTCTGTGACCTATTTCGACAAAGAGCGCAACCTATTCAGCATGAACCCGTATTCACACCACAAATGCATGAAGGAGACCTACGAACGGTTGTCCTTGAAATAAAAAATCTGCGCCCCGCGATGCGGCGGTGCAATGGCCACCTAAGGAAGGTGCTGCGCGCAGCACCAATGAGGTAGATGTGGTGAGAAAGGGCTGCTGGAGGGCGGCCCTTTCATTTTTTACCCCCTCCCCATTTCGACCCTGTGGATTCCACAAAGTTTCGGCGCTGCAACGCCGCACCCTGAGAACCTGACTTTCGCGCCCATTTTGGACGGAAGAAACGGCGACGTTCGGTGCACGCAGCCCAAGCCTCGGCCTTGATTCTTAACAAGAAAGCACCTTCATTTTGCATCAACCATTGGGTCTCAGTTCCATTGAGATCGACATGGATTTCTGGATGGGCTTGAAGCCATCGGATCACCAAGATGTCCACCACCTCTTGGACATCTGAACATGTTTTTCCTTTCAAATCCCTCCGCAAAGCTTTTCGCGCCCAGCGGTCCATCGCCAAGGCTTCATCCGCAGAAGCAACCTCCACCAAGGGATCGAATGGAGGAGGATCACAAGGCCCCGAACCCAATGAGGTCAACGGGTGCAATGCCATCAGCGAAATCAACAGCGCCAGCCCAACCTTCATGACGCAGGCATTTCTGTTTCTGTGAAGCAAATCCCTTCCTGGGCCAACCCCTTGAGCAAGGGTCCATACAAGTCTCTATGGGTGGGCAACAGAACCCCTGTTGCCGACCATTCTCCCCTCATCCACATGCGCGCTGCCAACGCCAGCGGCAACCCCACTGTCAATGACATGGCGGTGTGAACTTCGTCCTCACCCATGTGAATGAGATGAGATGTGAGAACCTTGGACTCTCCACTGCTTGTACGGTAGCCGAACCTGTGCCACATGACGATCATGTCCAGGTCTCCTTCACCCAACGCCCATTTTTCTTCCAACAAGGCTTGCAAAATGTCTGCAGGCGACCCCGACTTCACTTGGGGAACAGCATCTTCAAATAACCCCAACTGCTCCAAAAGGTCCAGTGATTTCTGACTGGCACCGGTCACTTGGGCCACTGCCGCTCTCACCTCTGCTGCGTCTGCATGTTTGGAAACACCTCCCGCAAAGCCTGCGGTAAAATCTCGCCAAGTGGTTTCTTCTGGCAGGGTCACCAACGCGTCATCTCGGTTCAAACCCAGTTGGAAAATGGCGTCCCAACCTCCGCAAAAGCCATCGCCGCGCAAGGTTCCTCGAACCAAAGACTGAATTCCCTCCAAACCGTAAATCTGCTCGTAAGCCAAAGAATCTCGGTTGGCATACCCCTCAAAACGACCGGCGCCGGGAACATCAATCGCGGTGACCTCTTTGAACAAACGATGGGGTGGCAACACGCGGATTCGGCCGTCTTCTTTGAACGTGGCAGAGCCACCTTGTCCAGCCAAAACCACATTCCTGGGGTTCCACGTGAATTTGTAATGCCAGGGATTGTCATCGCTTTCAGGGGCCACCAATCCACCAGTGTAGCTCTCAAAGCTGGTCAGTGTAGCTCCTTGTGAGCGCAATCCATCAATCACTTCCATGGCACTCAAGTGATCGATGCCCGGATCGAGGCCCAATTCATTCAAAATGGGGATGCCTGCCGCTTTGGCCTCGGCATCCATTGCTTTGATTTCTGCCGACAAATAACTCGGGGTGATCAAAGGCGTCCTGGTCGCTATGGCATCCTTCGCCACTTCGGGGTGTAAAAAAGCAGGAAGCATGCTGATGACCAAGTCGGCTTGCTCAATCTCGTTTCGACGGGCATCTGGATTGCCGGCATCCAATCCAAAGGTGGTTGCCCGTGGATGGCCTTCTGCCTTTCGCGCCGCGAGATCAGGGTCCAAATCACCAATCCTCACATCGTAATTCTCGCCTTCAGCATGCTGAAGCAAATGGCGAATCAAGGACGAACTGGAGCGACCAGCTCCGAGGATGACAATGCGACGGGACATGACACAAATTTGGGCGGTGAAAAAGGGCCGGCAATGGCCAAGAGAAAAATACTGGCACGGGACTTGTCCACAGGAAGAGACACACTCCCGTATTTTCGACCCACTTAAAAGCACACTTCACGTGATTCGCACCTTTCTCTTGCTGACTGGCTTGGCCCTTTTGATTTCGTCTTGCAACGGACCAAAAAGCATGACCAAACGCGCCACTGAGCTGCAAATGGCCGGAATGGACCGGCAAGCTGCTGACCTGTTTCGCATGGCCCTGACGAAAAAGCCGGGCTACCTCGATGCCATGGTCGGACTGAAGATGTCGGGTCAAGGTGTGGTGGATGCCCAAGTCGGCGAATTCCAGAGGTTCGCCATGGATGGCCAACGTGCAGACGCCATCGCCACTTATGAGCGCATATCGGCTTACGTGGACCAAGTGGCCTTGACCAAAGTCGACTTGATCATCCCTCCTTCTGTCCACTCACAATACGGGAATTTGGTAGACGACCACCTCATCGAATTGGACACCCAAGCCCATTCAGAGATGGCAGAGGAAGACTTTGCCGCCGCTCAAAAAACGTTGGAGGAAATCCTTCGTCTCGATCCACAGTATGGAGATGCAGCCGAATTGTTGGTGGTGGCCAAAGCCGAACCCAAATACAGAGCGGGAAAACTCGCTTACGAGGCCAACCTTCATAGAAAAGCACACGAGAACCTAAACGAGGTGGTGGTCCTCGACAACGAATACAAGGATGCCATGGAGCTTCTGGCTGCTGCCCTTGAAGAAGGGCGCTTCAATGTAGCCGTGACCTCTTTTGAGTCCAATGCCAACCAGAGAGATCTGGCTCTTGACATGCGCAGTGGAATCCAAAACGCATTGCTGGAGACCCAAGACCCCTTCATTGGGGTGGTCGACCGCACCCTGAGAGAAGACATCATTGCCGAGCAAGAGCTTTCGCTTTCTGGCATTTCTGATGAAAGTGTGGATGTGGGAGGCTTGGCTGGAGCCAAAGCCATTCTGACCGGAGCCATTCTGCAATACTCCACCGAAACATCCGAACCCATCGTCACCTCACGCAACGGCTTCCGCAAGTACTTCAAAGAGGTCCTTGACGACGAGGGGAAAACCAAGAAGGTGGCCGCTTATGCCCCAGCCCGATACACCTTGCATTCCCAGAGAAGACAATCCGTCTTGAAGTTTGAAATCAAACTGGTGAGTACAGAAACAGGCGCTGTTTTGATGTCCGAAGTGGAGCAAATCAACGTGGAAGACAACATCGAATTCGCCGTGAGCCAGGTCAACGCCGGTAGCCTCTTCCCCGCTCGCTCCAATGGTGAAGTCGACCGAAACGGAAAGCGCCGAATGGATCAACTTTTGTCGGCTTCAAGAGAATTGAGAACCAAAGCTTCCATGCGAACCCAACTTGTCCGAGAAGCTGTTTCTAGGGGCAAAAAAGACATCGAAGGCTTTTTGGCCAGTCACATTCAATGAGCCAGCTGCATCTCCTTCCCTGCCTGGGCATTTCTGCCCTGCTGCTTTTTTCGGGCTGCTCATCCAGCCGCTCGATTCAGGAGGAGCCTGCTCCATCGTGGGTCACAGCGCGGCCCATTTCACCCAGCCATTACATCGGGATTGGCAGCGCGTCTCCAAACCCCGTTCCTGGCGAAGCCCTTCGCAGTGCCAAGGAAAGGGCGGCTGCCGATTTGGCTGGAGAAATTTCCTTGCGGGTTGAAAGTGCCTCTTTGCTCGAAAGTGAAGAGAAAAACGGGCACGTGAAAGAGGAATTCACCAGCACCATTACCAGCCGTTCAGAAGAGCGAATCGCAGGGTTCGAAGTGATCGACGTTTGGGAGGGCGTCTCGGGTTGTCATGTCTATTACAGGCTCAACAAAGCCAAGCATGCCGCCGCCAGAAAAGCGCGACAAGCCGAGGCCATTGCTTCCGCCATGGATGAACTTGAAGCTGGAGAGTCCGACTTGAAATCAGGACGCATCCCCAGTGCACTCAACCACTGGAGCACCGGGATTTTGAATCTGGAAGAGTTTTGGAATGAAGTCAACCAAGCTGAACATCAAGGAAAGACAATCAGCTTGGAGCCTCATTTGATTCGGCGCATGCGCGATGTTCTTCGGACAATCGAACTCGAACCCGCCCTTGATCAGGTGGTTCTTGAGGCGGACAACCATTTCAAATTCCCCTTGGGCATTCAAGCCACACATGAAGGGGAATACGCCCCTTCGATTCCCATCGAATACCAATACCACAATGGGACGTACAGGAAGAAAGCCACGGAATTCACAGACGACGAAGGTGTGCTCGTTGCCCTCATTGAAGGCGTCTCTCCAAACCGCCCCAATCCAAACTTCACAGCATCTGTGGATTTGAATCGACTCTTCAAGTCGGCATCCATCCCGGCCATAGTTTCAGAGCTCGTAGGCGACATCAACACTTCCAATGTCCGCCTTCCCATCCAGGTGGAAATGCCCTCCTTTCAATTGGCTCCATCGCCAAACACTGGCCTGAATGCAGCGGATCACGCCCCGCTCATTCAAGCGCTGAGAACCCTGCTTTTGGATGAAGGCTTCGCCGTGCATTCCGATACAGAAGCGGCAGATTACCAGATCGAGTTTGATCTGCGCGTTGAGCGAAGAACCCCCTCTGGTGACTTTGGCAACTTCCATACGGCCTATATCACAGGCGCCATTTCCTTAAAAACCTTTGAAGGAAAGCTTCTGAAAGAGGTTGCCCTGGACAGGGTGAAAGGGGTTCAACTCGACCCTCAAGCCGCCTTTCAGTTGGCCTTGTCCAATGCCGCCGAAGCCATTGAAAAAAAACAAGGTTTAGACCTGATTCGGTCCATCCATTGAATAAGTTGGCACGATATTGGCAACTGCTCTTTTGAACACAAACAACAATCACACCATGACTCGAATTACCACATTTGCTATGACGGGCCTCGTTATCGGCCTTTCCATCCTCTCCACCGGATGCAAAAAGAACAAGGACATTGCCAAGCCAACAGGTGAAGTAGAAATTGTTGAGTTCTGCACTGGAAGCGCTTACCAAAGCGACAGCAAGCATTTCCGTTCCAGTGCCACTGGCGAAAGCCAAGACCGCGAGATTGCCAAGAAAAAAGCCCGCTCCAATGCCGAGTCTCGTTTGGCCAAAACCGTGAGCACCACGATCAAAGCAGTGACCGACAATTATGTCTCCAGCACGGAGTTCAACAACCGCGAAGAAGCCACTGAATCGTTCAATGAACTGTCGAGGTCAGTTGTGGATCAAGAATTGCGGGGGGCGATTGCGATCTGCGAAAAACTGACCCAAAAGGAAGATGGTGTCTACGTCTCATACGTTTCTCTTGAATTAAGCGGCGAGAAGTTCGCTTCGAAATACAACGAGAAGATTTCAGAGGACGAGCGCATCATGGCCGAATACAACTACGAGCGGTTCAAAGAGACGTTCCAAGAAGAAATGGACAAACTCGGGAACTGATTCTTCCCCATACCTGACAAAAAAAGGCGCCGAATGGCGCCTTTTTTTATGGCTGCAAACTGCTCAACCAGGCTTTCAAAATTCGCCTGCCGTCAGGTGTCAATACACTCTCAGGATGAAACTGTACGGCATTCAATGGCAATGAGCGGTGGCGCATCGCAAGGACAATGTCCGGCTCACCCTCCACCTCCGCTGTCACCTCCCAATCATCCGGAAGCTTGGTCCGATCTGCGCACCAGCTGTGGTAATGACCCACTTGAAAACAGGGGCTCAATTCACCCAACAAAAGGTCGTCATCTGCCAGTCGTTTTGCCATGCCCGCCATTCCATGTCGGACAGATGCCATCTGCCTGAGACTGCCGCCACTCCATTCCACCAATGCCTGCAATCCCAAGCAAACCCCCAGCATGGGCATGCGAGGCGCCCAATGGGCCACCAACTTCATTAAACCCTCACTCTCTGATGGCAAGCCTGGCCCGGGCGACAGCACAATCCCGTTGAAACCAAAGGCATCCCCTTCGCTGCAGTCTGCAGCCTGGCACACCTGCACTTCAGCACCAAAACGCTCCAAGTCATGTGCCAAATTCCACGTGAATGAATCGCGGTTGTCCACCAACAGAATCCGAAGTGCACTCATGTCACAAAGGTTCGAAGAACCGACCGATACTTGCACCATGTCAAAGCCCATTGCCAGCTACAGCCCATTTCGTCGTTCTGGAACCACCGTTTATTGCAGTGGGCAGATCCCCCTCGTGGCGGAAACAGGTGAATTATTAAGTGGCTCCATTGCGGAGGAAGTCCACCAGGCCATTGACAACTTGGAAGCTGTTCTTGTCCAAGCCAACTCCGGCCTGAACCATGTGGTCAAAACCACTGTTTTTATGATTGACCCAAGAGACT
>CALKHD010000215.1 GCA_938092195.1 uncultured Flavobacteriales bacterium
CAAGTCCTTCCTTTGGGCCGACGACTTGGGCGCATATGACAGCATCTTGGATCTGCCGTTCGAAATTCCATTCTATGGCGCACACGTCTCAGGATTCACCCTGCTGATGGCCGGCTCCATGTTCTTCTACATGGGTCAAACCATGTCGCAACAGGCGGCACCCACACAACCTGGCATGCCAGACATGCGGATCATGGCCAAGATCATGCCGCTGTTCATGCTGTTCTTCTTCAACAAATTTGCGAGTGGATTGAGCCTGTACTACTTCATGGCCAACCTGGTCACCATTGGTCAGGTGGGCGTTGTGAAGCGGTTCTTCATCGATGAAGACAAGATCCGTGAAAAGATCAAGGCCAAACAGGAAACCCCGAAACCAGAAAAGAAAAAAGGCGGGTTTGCCCAAAGGCTCGAGGCCATGCAAAAAGAGCAGCAAAAGCGCGCTGATGAAATGAAGGACCAGCGCGACAAGGCCCGAAAGTCTCGGAACCAAAAGCGCAAGAAATAACGCACTGCAGGACATGCGACGCACGTTATTTGCTGCTTTGGCATTCGGGGCCCTCTCTGCCCTCTCCGCGTCGTGTCACGGCCCCAAGCATTACCTCTCGCATTGCGACGGGCCCTGGCTTCGCTACGAGCGCACCATGTGCTTTGGCCAATGTCCCGCATTCACTTTGGAGGTGCAGTCGGACGGCACAGCATCATTCAAAGGCCGCGCCCACATCAAGCCCCTTGGTGAGCACCAAGCGCAGTGGTCGCCTTCCGACCTAGAGTTGCTGTCCCAAACTGCAGCAGAAATCCACCTTCATCGTTGGACAGGAACCTATGACAACCCCATGGTCATGGACCTCCCTGCGACCAAGCTCACGATGGGTGAGCACACGGTCTTTGACCGAATCGACGGACCTGATTTGGACGTCCTCTACCGTCAAATGGACAGTTTGATACAAGCCACAACGTGGCTTCCGACGGGCCACTGATTGGCGGCAAATTCCATGGGACCATTTCCCAATGCGGACGAAAGCCTCTCTCCTCCTATTTTCGCGCCGCAACTTTCCCCAGCATCGGGGCCGTTGCCTACGACGAACAACACCATGAAGCAACGCATCATCCTGCTGCTCTTTGCAGCTTTCCAACTCGCGGCGACCACAGCCAAGGCCGACGAAGGCATGTGGCTCCTCCACATGCTCCGACGCATCAACGAAGCCGAAATGCAAGAGATGGGCCTCAACCTGAGCGCCGAAGACATCTATTCATTGAACGAGGCTTGCCTGCGCGATGCCGTGATCACCCTCAACGGTGGCAGCTGCACAGCAGAGATCATTTCTGACCAAGGATTGGTTTTGACCAACCACCACTGCGCCTATGGTGCGATCCAAGGATTCAGTACCGTTGAAGACGACATCCTCACCAACGGATTCTGGGCCATGTCCATGGAAGAAGAAAAGCCCATCCCAGACTTCAGCGTGACTTTTTTGCAGCGCATTGAGGACATGACTGACCGGGTTTTAGCCGAGGTGACTGCAGACATGGACGAAGGGACCCGCCAACAGGCGATCCAAGCGGCCATTTCACAAATTGAAGAAGAAGAAAAAGGCATCAACCCCGACTTCCGCCCTCAGGTGAAGTCCTTTTACCACGCCAACGAATTCTACTTGTTTGTGTACCGCGACTACAGCGACATCCGCCTCGTTGGCAACCCGCCAGAGAGCATTGGTAAGTTTGGTGGAGACACCGACAACTGGATGTGGCCCCGCCACACCGGTGACTTTTCCTTGCTCCGCATCTATTCTGGCGCCGACGGCAACCCCGCCGACTACAGTGAAGAAAACGTCCCCTACACGCCAAAGCGTCACTTGAAGGTGTCCTTGGACGGTGTAGACAATGGAGACTTCACCATGATCATGGGTTACCCCGGAAGCACCGACCGCTTCTTGAGCAGCCATGGTGTGGAACAAGCCTTGGACCTCTACAACCCCAGCGTTGTGGACGTGCGTGACTTGAAGCTCAAGACCATGAAAACCCACATGGATGCCGACCCCGCTGTTCGCATTCAGTACGCGGCCAAGTATGCGCAAACGGCCAACTATTGGAAGTACTACATCGGTCAGTCCAAAGGCCTCCGCGCATTGGACGTCTATGGCAAAAAGAAAGGCCTTGAAGATCAGTTTGCGGCTTGGATGGCCGAGGACCCAGCCCGTGAAGCCACCTACGGCGAGACCCTTGGTTTGCTTGAAGAGTACTACAACAACACCGACGCCACCGTGAAGGGCCAGGTGTATTCCTTGGAGGCTGGCCTGATTGGGTGCGATTTGATGTTGTTTGCCTACCGCGTTGCGGCCAATGGACCAGGCTTGCTCAGCGAAGACCCCGAGCGCGCCGCGAGGGCAACTGCTGGCTTGCAAGGACTCGCCGAAGGGTTCTTCAAAGACTACGATGCTGCAACCGACCGGGATTTGTTTGTGCAGCTCATGACCAAGTACATGGAAGACATCTCGGCAGAGCAACAGCCCTCCTTGTTCAACACTGTGCGCGACAAGTACAAGGGAGACTTCAACCGCTACGCTGACAAGATGTACCCCAAGAGCTTCTTGACCGACCCCACTCGTTTTGCTGAGTTCCTCGCCAACCCCAGTCAGAAGGTGCTCGACAAGGACCTCGCATTGGCCGCAGCTTCGAGCATGATCGAAACCTACAGAAGCTATTTCGCCTCACCAGAGCAAGCCAAGTACGACCGGAGCTACCGCCTGCTCACCGCAGGTCTGCGCGAAATGCAACCAGAAAAAATGTGGTACCCAGATGCCAACTCCACCATGCGCTTGAGCTATGGCACCGTGGGCGATTACGATCCAGCCGATGCGGTTCACTACGACTTTGTGACCACCGCCGAAGGCATCCTCCAAAAGAAGGACAACAGCAACCCAGAATTTGTGGTGGACCCCACCCTCGAGACCCTCATCCGCAACAAGGATTACGGACGCTATGCTGACGAAGAAGGCGACCTCGTTCTTTGCTTCATCTCTGGCAACGACATCACCGGAGGAAACTCCGGAAGCCCTGTTCTAAACGGAGACGGAGACCTCATTGGCTTGGCCTTTGACGGTAACTGGGAAGCCATGAGTGGCGACATCGCCTTTGAGCCAGAGCTCCAGCGCACCATCAGCGTGGACATCCGTTATGTGATGTGGGTGATCGACAAGATGGCCGGTGCCCAGAACCTCATCGACGAGATTGACTTTGTGACCACGCCCAAAGAGGTGAAAATGGAACTTCCTGCAGAGGTAGCGCCTTCCATGGAAAAAGGCCGCTGATCGAATTCAGCCCCAACAAAAAGCCCCGCCTGTTCAAGGCGGGGCTTTTTTATGCGACCCTCTTTTGATTCGCAACAGAATCAGACTGCGTTCCGACCGGCATTGACGATGCCAAACATCGTGCGGACAATCAGCTTCTCCAGAGCCTCCTTCGGCCCCGGGGCTTCGCCCTGGCCATCGAGCCATTGAAGCGCAGCCTGTTGAATCACCAACAGAGGCAATATGATGGACTCTCTCAAGTCGATGGACTCGGCAATCGCTGGTGAACGTTCCATCAATTGAGATTGGCCCGTGATGCGCAACAGCAGACCTCGGGTCTGCTCGAATTCGGCTTTCACATTGCACCACAGATCGCCAAAGCGGGCATCCTTTTCCAAATGCGCTGTGAGCGCAAAGTTGCACTTCCTCATGCTCTGCATGCTGTTCTCCAGCAATGCCGCGAACAAGGGCTGATCGCGGTACAAGGCCGCGACTTCATCCAATCTCCCCTCCTTTTCCAACGAGGCCAATGCCACACCAATTCCATAGAAGCCGGGAACATTTTGCTTGAGCTGGCTCCATGAACCCACAAAAGGAATGGCCCTTAGGTCGTCCAGCGTTAATGGACCCTCCTTTTTTCGGCGGGTGGGTCGACTGGCAATGTTGGTGGCGCCATAGTGGCGAAGGGTGCCATAAGTCGACAGGTACTCCATAAACGCCGGATGGTCCTTGAGCTGGGCGTACGCCTCATAACTTCGATCGGCCAGCGTATTCATCAATGCCCTTTGCTCCAAGGACCACTTGGATTGTTCAGGGTCAATCAGCCTGTGCTGCAACCCCGCAGTCAACAGCAACTCCATGTTGTAGGAAGCGCTTTGAGGCGTTCCAAAATTGGAGCTGATGGATTGGCCTTGAATCGTGGTTTGAACTTCGTTGGTTTGAACATCTGGCCCCAAGGATGCATAAAACCGGTGCGTGTTTCCACCCCCTCGCGCGGGAGGTCCGCCCCTGCCATCAAAAAACACAACCTCGACCCCGAACTCTGCGCATACAGCAGAAAGAGACTCCTTGGCCTGATGAATGGACCAATTGGCCATGAGGTACCCGCCGTCTTTGGTGCCGTCGCTAAAGCCCAGCATCACATGTTGGACGTTGCTCCTGGTGGACACATGCTCTCGATATCTGTCGAGAGACAGGAGCTTTCTCATTTCAGAGGACGCACCAGCGAGGTCATCCACCGTTTCAAACAAGGGTGCCAGATCCAATTCCAAAGCCTGTCCCTTGTGGGCAACACGCGCCAGCGCAAACAGGCGAAGTACATCCACTGCGCCTCGACAATTGCTGATGATGAACCGGTGACAACCCCGAGGCCCATTGAACTGCTGAATGTCTCGGATGGTGGACATGACTTCGACCACATCCTTCACCACATCATCTGTGGCCTCAGGCATGGCGTCATGGCTGTCCACAGCAAGCAACCCTTCCACGGATTCTGGCAGTCCAACAGCATCGGCAGCTTGCTTCAACACCCGGCTGTCTTGCCGAATGTCCATGGCGGCGAAATGGCGGCCAAACATGACCATGGACAGGCGCAATCGCGTGATGTCCTCGGCATGTAGCCCGCCAAATTCAGACCTCACCTTGGCTTCGATCTCTTGCAAACCTTGAATGACTTCTTCTTCGTCAAAGACCCGGGTGTCCATGGACAAAATGGCCTCTTCTACGTTGGCTTGTAGTGAATCCAATGCCCCTTCCAATCCCTTGAAGGTGATGCGTCGTCGCAGTTGCTGGAACGCACGCCTGTAGCACCTCAACAAGGTGAGCCTGAGCCGTCGGGCCACCCTCAAGGTGGTTCCTGCATCGACATAGGGATTGCCATCGCGGTCTCCACCCGGCCAAAAGCCCAACGTGAAGGCTTCGGCAGCCACCTCAGGGTCTGCTCCGGTCATGGAAGACACCTTCATGGCCAAGTTGGGAAGCGCCTCAAAAAAGACATGCTCCAAGTACCAAGTTTGGCGCACGGCTTCTTCATACGGCGTGGGCGCTTGTGCCTGAAAAAAGGGCGTCAGCCCCAACTGATGCAGCAAATTGTGCGCGGATTCCAAATCGCCATTGCGCACCTCTGAAGTCAAGTCCGTGATGATCCCCAGAGCTGCCCCAGGATAGAACTGAGTAGGGTGAGCCGTCAGAACCACCCTGACCTTTTGAGTGGCCATGGCCCCTTTCATCTCCTCTTGCAATCCCCTCCGAACAATCCTTGGCATCACCCCTGCCAAAGACTCAGCCCCGTCCAGCTCATTCAACTTCTCATACCGGGCATCCTCCAAGGCATCCACCAACACCACTTGTCGTTCGATGTATTGCACATAGCGAAACAGCAGCCCCATCTGATCGTCAGCTTGGATGTTTCCCTCTTCCATGTGTTCCAAAAGCAACTCCATGGGGGATCGGCCATCGGCCAGCCCTTGCCGACAAGCTTCAGCAAACAGAGGCACCCGCAGGCCCGTACCCCGAATGCCATCCAATGGAAGCGTGAGGAAGATGCTGTTGTAAACTTCAAA
>CALKHD010000216.1 GCA_938092195.1 uncultured Flavobacteriales bacterium
TGGGTGCCTTTTCCCGCGCCCGGAGGGCCGAAGAGTACAATGTTGCGCATAGAACGCGAAGATAACCGCCCAAACGTCTGCTTCACAGGGAAGATTCACAAGCCCCTGAGCCCCGTTCACAACCTGTCAGAAGAAGGCGAACAGAAATTCGTAAACGGGGTCACTTTCTCATCCGTTTGACTCAATTTAAAGGTTCATTCGCCACTAGAATTATGAAATCACAACACCACTTGCCAGGCCTGCTTTTGGCCATGTTTACCCTTCTTCCCAACCTGCATCAAGCTCAAGGTTCCTTTGGACTGGAAGTTGAAGTCGTTACCGAAGACATCGGAGTTTTGATCGGCGCGCTTGGGGTCACAGACCTCACGGGATACAGCACAACCCGGATTTACGTCACCACCGAAAACGAAGACGACTTTTTGTCCTCGGTTTCAGGAGATGCCACCAACCCCACCCTGGTGAACACCACCACGAACTTTTACCATGCCTTGCTGGGCGCAGGCACCCCCAACGGGATCAACAGCCTGCTCTTTCCGGTATACCCTGACCTCGCCTATGACAGCTGGGTCACCATCGGCCTCGAAGGCGCCCCCAACGCCGGTGCAGGAGAAGCCAATGTGAGCACCGTTCAGTCCAATGACAACCCTTGGTTGACCAATTTTGACCCGGGCGGAGGTCAAGCTGGCGGGAACATTGCCATCGATGATGCCATCGGAGGCGCATGGTACGCTTTGAATGGAGATGCCAATGGCGTTGCAGGCTCAGACCTTAAAGTACTGGCTGGCCAATTCACCACAACAGGTGAGCTCAGCGGACAGTTTTACGTGCAAGTGTTCATCAACGGAGATGGCAGCGATGAATTTCGGGACACCTTTTACATCGGTGATGGAGCCCCCATTTTGGGATGCACCGATGCCAATGCATGCAACTTCGACCCCGAAGCAACCGAGGACGATGATTCGTGCATCCTAGCCGCGACTGGGCTCGACTGCGATGGCAACTGCCTCGAGGACGCCGATATGGACGGCATCTGCGACGGAGACGAAGTGCCCGGATGCGATGACGACATGGCCTGCAACTACAGCAGCGATGCCACAGACAACGACGGATCGTGCACCTACGCCGAGGCTGGACTCGACTGCGATGGCAACTGCCTCGAGGACGCCGACATGGACGGCATCTGCGACGGAGACGAAGTGCCCGGCTGCACCGATGAAACCGCCACCAACTTTGATGCAGATGCCACCGATGACGACGGAAGCTGCACGTATCTCTGTGGACCTGAATGGGGAGAGCCCACCACATACCCTGGCGTAGCCACAGTGTTGGCTCAGATCACTGTAGAAGGAGAAAACGCCAACATGATGGATGCCGTTGGCGCGTTTGTCGGCGATGAATTGAGAGGCGAAGCCGACATCATTGAGTTTGAGGGCGCCACGTACGTCAACATGACCGTTTACATTTCTGGAGGAGAAGAGGCCGTCAGCTTCGCATTGTTTCAACAAGACGACTGCTCCACCTGCGCCATCGATGCCGGAGTAAACGCCATGTCTTTTGGCGAGTATGGCAGTTTTGTGGACCCCCTCATGCTCGACGCCAACTGCAGTGCCACGAGCTTAGAAGTGGAATTGACCGAGGGATGGAACTACGTCTCCACCAACTTGATCCCCAGCGACTACTCCATCTCCAACTTGTTTGATGAGGCTTTGGCTGGCTCTTTGCTAAAAGTGCTGGGAGACGATGACTTCGCTTTGGGCAACAGCTACACCCCTGGCATCCCCAGCGTCTTTAATTCACTGCAATCCCATACAGATGCAGCTGGATATGTGATCAAAGTCAACATGGATGACTCTTGGATAAGCAGCGGTCTTCCCGTGGATCCGAGCACCACCCCCATGGACCTCAACGAAGGCTGGAACATCATCGGCTATCTGCCACAGGTCGCTTTGCCTGTAGAGGATGCTTTCCAAACCATCGACGGCGTTGTGGGCACCGTGATTGACGGCCAGAATGGAACCGTATGGAACCCAGCCAACCCCAATGAATTCAACAGCCTGCTCAACCTCGAGCCCGGCCGTTCTTACTGGGTTCGCATGATTGAAGCGTCCACACTCACTTACCCCTCTGCCGAAGACGTTGAATCTCCTGAATTGGAAGAGGCCAACTCAAGCAACACTGCTGAGGGGGCTACAAACTGGAGTGTCAGCCGGGCGCCACTGGCTGCTGCAGTGGCCGCAGAAATTCAGCTTGATGGGGCCCCCATTTCCGGAGAAGCCTATCTCGGAGCCTTCGTGAATGAAACCTGCGTCGCAGTCAGGACCGTCATGACGTTGGACAACATGAGTGCCGCGCAAATGGCCATCATGCTTCAAGAGACCAGCCAAGTTACCTTCAAGCTGTGGGTCAATGGGGACGTGCTCATCTCCGATGATGTGATGACGCTCGGTGGCGGACAAGAGCTGGGACAAGGCAACAACGCTCTGCCCATCATTCGTTTTGGGTCATCGGCCAATGGCATGGTAGATGGACATTTTGTGAGCAACGTATCCATGTCTCCCGTCCCGGCTTCTTCGGAAGCTTGGATGAACCTCGAACTTGAACAAGGAGGACAAATGGAAATCAATGTGTTTGACGCACGCGGTGCCAGGGTCGCAACCTTGCACAAAGGCGAAATGTCCGCGGGTCAGCACCGCTTGCCCATCCACGTTGGAAACTGGGCATCGGGAACCTACTTCGTTCAGGGCATCAGCCCGAAGGGGGTGTTCCGCAGCCCACTGATTGTTCGGTAAGAACGAAGAACCAAACCAAGAAAAAGCCCGCACCATGCGGGCTTTTTTTTCGCCAGAAAAACGCAAGTGCTTTACCAGTTTAGAAACTGAAACAGGGTTTCGCTTGAGCTGGGCAGCGGCCCAGCGCGAAGTCCATCAAGGACAAACTCCTCCAAAGACAGAGAGCAAGGCCAAAACATCGGACACGCCAATGATGCCGTCGCCGTCAAGGTCTTCATCACATGTGATCAAACCCATGCACAACCCAAGTTCTCCATCCCAATAGGTGGTGGGGCCGCAAAACACTGACCCGTCTTCGATGGGACCCTCTGTGTCTGGGCAGTCACAAGCCACGCACTCGCCAAAACATACCGTTGAAGGTGAGGCCATGGCCGAAGACGGTGTGGCCTGTCGGTTGAATCCACCCAAACCATTGTCTGTCCCGCACAATTCAGGCACCTCTTCTGCATCTGCCCAATCTGAGGAAGACAGAAACTTGTAATCGAAAGGCGTGTCGCCCGTGATGGTGACCTCCAAACGCCAGACGCCCTCTCCTTCATCGGTCATGGGCGACGCCGCTGCATCCCAACCTTGAAAGCCACCGGCGACAAAGACTTGATCCGGCACCGGATCCAAGCAGGTCACATCCACTTCAAAAGCCACCAAATATTGACATGAACCGTCGTCCACGTTGGCACCGGCATCAAAGTTGAGTGCCCCTGCATCCATGCACCCAGGAAAATCCAGGTTGACTTCACAAGCCACGCACCCTCCAAAGCACACAGGACCAATGGAGTCTGGACCGGATACAATCCATTCGCGGTTGAAGCCACCAAAACCATCGCTGGTGCCACACCCCATGGGCACCACCTCTTCATCGCCCCAATTGGTGCCATTGATGAATTTGTAGGTGACCAACTCCCCTTCTGTCGCAACAAATGACGCCGTCCAAAACCCATTGGACTGGAGGGTCAGCGGTGTGTTAGAGGGCGACCAACCCTGGAAAGATCCTGCCACATGGATGCCTTCCGGGGAAAGGACACTGGCTTCCTCAAGGTCACTGACATCGACGGCAAGTGTGAACTGAAAATCACATGGCTCCTCTGCACCAAAATTGAGCGCTTCGGCATTCGTGCAGGTCTCATCCAAAGCCAAAGGGGTGTCTTCTGGCACGAGGGTCACAGATGTGTCGATCCACAAATGCCATTGACCGGGGGCAAAATAAACGGAGGCACCAAGGTCGGCCACCTCCCAAGTCGACCCCGAGATGGCATCGGTCCAGCTTCCCGTGTGGGGAAATCCAGGATTCATGTCGAAGCCGACCATGTCAAAGTTTCCGCACAACACCACATTTTGGTCGGGTGAATACAGGTTCAATCGCTTTCCCCCACCTCCAAAATCAACAGAATAATCGTAGGTGGAAAAGACAGGCTCATCGCGCTTCAATTCGCAGATTGCCTTGATGGCCCTCGCCAAGTCTTGCCTTTCAGGTACCAAAGCCAAGTCCAACCATGGCTCCGGCTTCTCATCCAGCTTACAGGATTCTTGGTACGTGCCGTCTCCACAAGAAAAGATGGACACATCGTACCCAAACTCCCCCCATTGGTACATCATTTTAGGGCCAGGCAAGGTGAGCAGGAATGCGTGCATCATGGCCAGCCTCTCCATACCCGTCTCCAAATCCTTCACATCATAATCGGGGGTCTCGTTTCCGTAAAGCAACAAGTCATGGGCAACACGCTGCTCATCATGGCTTTCGGCATAGGCCACCAAATTCGGCCACGACCAACCTCGATTCTGCCACGATGCCCAAGAGAAATCGCCGCCGTACCCCATGGCTGCCTCTTTGAACGCAGACGTGGATTTGCCCCAAAGAAGGAATCCACCATTGGCCAGAGCCGTCTCCTCAGAGTTGTCGCCCAAATGCTCCAAAATCATATACGTCCCGGGATGTTGGGACCAAATGTGGTTGGCGTATTCAAACAGGATGTCTACCCGACTTTGGTCATAGCTGCTCCAAGCCCCCACATCGCCCAGGGTGTTGTTTTGGGTCAACCCCTTGGACAAGTCCACGCGAAAGCCGTCCACGTGAAACTCATCCAACCAGTGATCAAACACCCGCTTCCAAAATTCGCGCGTCCAAGGGTCACCGTGATTGAAGTCATACCCCAAGCCGTACGGGTGAATTTGCTGCTCGTTGAACCAGGGGTTCTCCTCGGCAACATTGCCCGCTTCATTTTGGTACATCCTCACCAAAGGGTCCAACCCAAAACTGTGGTTGGGGACTACGTCCAGAATCACGGCTATGCCTTTGGCGTGAGCTGCATTCACCAACCTCTTCAAAGCCGCATCGTCACCATACGCCTTGTCCACAGCAAAACGATTCGAAGGGTTGTACCCCCAACTGGTATTGCCATCGAATTCGCTCACCGGCATGATTTCAATGGCGGTCACTCCCAGCCACTCCAAATGGTCCATGCGTTCGACCACCGCATTGAAGTCACGGGAAGCATCCCAATCCCTCACCAATAGCTCATAGATAACCAAGCGGTCCTGCGCCGGGCGCGAATATGACTGATCTGACCATTGAAAGTCCGGCACCTCTGTCCGAAATGCCGCCACTGGCCACGAGGCATGCTCTGAAGGAAAAACAGGCCTGTTTGGAAAGGTCTCCGCGGGGACATAACCATCGTTCCATGGGTCCAATACCAAGGGCGCATAGGGATCGGCCACCTCGATGGTGTCGTCCAACAAATAATGGAACCGTGTCCATGCTCCTGGCAAGAGTCCATCCACCTCCAACCACCACGTGTTGCCATCCAAAGAACGATTCATCAGATAACCCGGCTCAATCTCCCAATTGTTGAAGTCACCCCTGACGTGAACATGGTCTTTCGCCGGTGCCCGCAATTGCAAATGAGCTCGGTCGGGGCCCAGCACTTCAATCCCGTCTTTGCGGCCCTGTGGAGGGTCTTGAATCAAGCCCTGGCCCAAAGTGACCAACCCAGCTGTCAACATCAAGAAAACAGCAGCACTTCGAAACACAAGCACCCCAAAAAACAAGGGCTTAAAAAAAGTGAGAGCCTTGACAGCCATAACCCTAAGATACGACCCCTATTTTCGCACCCTCAATCCGTTTTTATGAAATACGATATCCTGGTACTGGGCAGTGGTCCCGGCGGTTACGTTACCGCCATCCGAGCGTCTCAACTCGGAATGAAAGTGGCCATTGTTGAACGCGAAGCACTGGGCGGCATTTGCCTCAACTGGGGCTGCATTCCAACGAAGGCATTGCTCAAGAGCGCCAATGTGTTCGAATACATCGAGCACGCCGAAGATTACGGCATTCAAGTGAACAAGCCCAAGGTCGATTTTGGCGGCATGGTCTCTCGGTCTCGTGGCGTTGCCAACGGCATGTCCAAGGGAGTTCAGTTCTTGATGAAGAAGAACAAAATTGACGTGATCATGGGGGACGGCAAGTTGATGCCGGGCCGCAAAGTGGAAGTGACCGACGACAAAGGGGCCAAGCAAACCGTTGAAGCCAATCATGTGATTGTGGCCACAGGCGCACGCAGCCGCAAATTGCCCAACCTTCCGCAAGACGGGAAAAAGATCATCGGATACCGCGAAGCCATGACCATGGCCAAGCAACCCAAGAAAATGGTGGTCGTGGGGTCAGGCGCCATCGGCGTAGAGTTCGCTTACTTCTACAATGCCATCGGAACCGATGTCACCGTGGTTGAATACCTGCCCAACATTGTTCCCGTTGAAGACACTGACGTTTCTAAGCAACTCGCGCGGAGCTTCAAGAAAGCGGGGGTCAACATCATGACTTCCAGCGAAGTAACGAAGGTGGACACCTCGGGGTCAGGGGTCAAAGTTCACGTGAAGACCAAAAAAGGAGAAGAAGTCATCGACGCCGATGTGGTCTTGAGTGCCGTGGGCGTTGTGGCCAACATCGAAAACATTGGCCTTGAAGAGGTGGGCATTGCAACGGACCGCGGAAAGGTGATTGTAGATGACTTCTACAAAACCAACATCCCCGGCTATTACGCCATTGGCGATTGCGTTCCCGGCCCATCGCTGGCCCACGTGGCGAGTGCTGAAGGCATCTTGTGTGTCGAAAAAATCGCAGGTCATCAGGTGGAGCCCATCGACTATGGGAACATCCCAGGCTGCACATACTGTTTCCCAGAAGTGGCCAGTGTGGGCAAGACCGAGCAGGCCTGCAAAGAAGAAGGCATTGAAATCAAAGTGGGGTCATTCCCGTTCAGCGCTTCTGGAAAAGCCAGCGCGGCAGGGCACAAGGATGGTTTCGTGAAACTCATTTTTGACGCCAAATACGGAGAGCTCCTTGGGGGGCACATGATTGGCGCCAACGTGACCGAGATGATTGCAGAAATCGTCGCCGTGCGAAAGTTGGAGACCACCGGTCATGAAATGATCAAGACCATCCACCCTCACCCCACTCTGAGTGAAGCGGTCATGGAGGCCGCTGCCGCGGCATATGATGAAGTGATTCACCTTTGAATCATCCCTTCTCCGAAAAACAAGAAAGGCGCCCATGGGCGCCTTTCTTCTTGTGAATCGCAATGGGCCTTATTGGGCCTCCCTGCGAACCGGCTCGAGCCGGATGCTTTTTCCTGATTTTGGAGCCTGCCTGGCCTCCATCTCTCTTTGGGACCTTCTTGATCTGTTTCTGGCACGGCGGTCTGCGTATTCAGCAATCCTGTCCATGTGCACCAGGTACCGCACTGCACTTCCAAGCAAGACCAATCCAAGGAAAGTAGACGCCAGACCCAAGCCCAGCTCCAATGCCCAAACTTCCCAGTGGTATTCCATGACGCGACGGTAAATGCCATCCAAAGAGGCCACGCTGCCCCAAATGAACAGCACAGAGCCAATGGCTCCGTGGGTCAACCAATTTTTACGAGCGCGATCTAAATCCATTCAGGTCAAGTGTTACATACAACACGAGATGAAGTTACATGGACACTTCAACCAACCCGGTAAGAAAAATCTGAGTTGTCCCCTCACAAATGTGTCTAATTGGGAATCCACTTCCGAACCCCTCTTTTTCTGCATTCGGACCAAAAACAGACGAAGCCACCTCCACTGGTTTGGAATCGGCCATCCTCCGTGACACCAGACTCGAGAATTCTCCCCATAACATCGCTGCGTTCCCAAGCGCCTCTCGTGTCCAAACAATGCGCATAGCCGAAAGGCAATCGGGTCACGGTCCAATTCAATGGGCCAACCGCACCTTCAACTCCCAGTGGGTTAGAAGCATCAAATTCAGGAACCGTAATGGCATAGACGTCATCCATAAAGTCGTCTGATGACACCCCTTCAGAAAAAACTTGAAGGTTCAATGTCCCGGTTACGACCCCATCGGTGGTGAACTGTCCAACCAAGACGCGCAAGTCCTCCCCAGCTGTCCCATTTGTGCTGCCCAGGGTCACAAACCAAGCCCCATCCACATCCATCACCAAGTCATTCCCCTCTTCAAAGTCTGACACCCAATACCCCGATTCAGGAGGGAACACGCCGATGGGGATTTCGCCATCGATACCAGAAGGCGCCACATCAATGCCGATGGTGACCCAGCTGTCATAGCGCAGCGTGGGGAGAATGTCGAAGAGCAAGGGATTGTTGTTGTTTGGGGTCACCCATCCGTCTGGGTCCTGATAAAAGGACGTGGTGGTTTCGATGCGACCATCCATTTGATCCCAACCTGAAACCGATGTCAAATAATCCGTCGGGTTGACCAGCTTGGCATACAACCTGGCTGTGGTCATTCCAGGAATGCCCTCTGTAGAGACCACCTCCCACTCCAATGAGTATGGTGCCACCGATTGCTGGGCAACCACCGACTGCACATTCAAGAGCATCAACGCCACAAAAAACCATCGCATGAATCGAAGATGAACCGAGAATGCTGTGTGTCGCTCTAACATGGGAATGAATGATTCATGGTTGTGCATTCACCAGAACGCCTCCATCCATTCGGACTTCCTCGAACAAATCATCGTACCCAGTCACCCTTCCTTTGATTCTGAGTAACTCTCCCACCTTCGGTGATCTGTGTTCACGGGTGGTGTCCCAAGCCGCGATGACCCCGCCCTCCAGGACCAGTCGTTTCTCATCATTCTCGACCACCACACCAAACAACTCCACGACTGCATTCAAGTAGGGAGCCGCCGCTGAATCTCCTGACGACATCACCATGACCAATTCCTCTGGCACCATCTTGAATTGGGCCAACTCTGCCCCCACATCTCTGTGGTCTTTGTCCATCATTTTCCAAGCGAACTGCCCAACAACCACCGCCAAAATGATGGCCAAATACCAAATGGCCCGTGACCGCCTAACCTCGTAATTGTCCATGGTCCGAATCTAGGCCCAAAAAGAGATGGCCCGGTACGCGTTCGTACCGGGCCATCAAACCAAAACCTGTCTTGTCATGCGCTGGGCGCACTGCCAATGTTCATCATCTAAACTGCACGAAGCGTTTCAAGTCTCCCATGACGGACATCAACGCCAACCATGACATTTGTCATGTCTGACTCAAAGACCAAGGCCCACTGTGAGGCCAAAACGCCATCCGGGGCCACTGTTGCTGTTCAAATAGGTGCGCCAAGTGGAATTGTTGAACACCCTTGGTTCCAAACTGTCCTCTGCCAACTCTTGCTCTCCGTCCGTGAGGGGAACATCAGCCCGCCAGCTGCGAGAATAACTGCGGAACATGGGACCGGTATAGACTTCAATGCTGATTCCATTGTCGCTGTACCATTGATACCCCACCATCACGCCGCCACCCCAATGAAATTGCTTGAAGGTGCCGTCGAGTTCATCTTGATACTGCGCGCTCGGCATGCCCAATGAC
>CALKHD010000217.1 GCA_938092195.1 uncultured Flavobacteriales bacterium
TTCGTCGGACATGGCATTGCAAGTCCCGCAGAAGTTGTTCCAAGTACCCGATACGTTAAGGGTGTCGAATGAACCTCCGTAGTTGTTCATGTCCACGCTGAAGGTGACCGCTACATCACCTCCCCCTGAAGGGGCGCCTGAGTAGAAGTAAATGTTGTCGAGGTAGATGTCATGCGGAGCCGCATTGGCGCTGCCATCACTGCTGAACTGGCCGTCAAACTTCATTTGGAAGACGTTGTCCCAGGTCATGCCTTCAAAAGCAGACTTCGGAAGGTCAACGCTGTTCCATGAGCCAGGAGTCACAGGAACTTCCACCAAGAACTCGCCAGCGCCTGTTCCATTGTTAATTGGAGACACCTTGACCAAGCGGTCAGAATCTGCTGCCACCCAAATGTCGATGTGCAAGAACTCCATGGCTGATGCATCTGCTGCAGCCAGGTCTGTTCCTTGGTAGTTGAAGTTGGTGTAAGCCAAAACCAAGTTGCCTGTCCCTGGATCGTAATCCGTATTCACAGAACCGGACTGCCCCCAGCCAGGGTTGTAGTTCGTAGCAATGTCATCATATGAGCCACTGTATACGCTGATCACGTTGGATGCATCCTGAGAAGGGTCCGCTGCGTTGTCAGTGGGGCCCTCGTCTCCACCACCTCCGCCGTTATCGCCTTCGCAGTTGCCGTCGGTTCCACATTCGCCGAAGCAGAAGGTGAAGGTTGTGTCCTCAGTGATGTTCACCACCTGACGGTCATTGTAATTGGCAGGGTCTCCGCAAGGCAAACCTCCCAACTGCTCCTTACAGCTGTAATCGCCACAAGCTCCGTTGGTGAAGATGTAGAAACTGCTGAACCCTGAGGGTACTGTTTGGGTGATGGTCCATGTTCCATCTCCATTGTCCGTGAGCGGGTTGTCACCTGGGTTTCCAAAGTTTCCGCCTCCAGCGAGGAAGACGCCTTGAGAAGACACCACCTCATTGGACATGTTGACTGTCCATGTGATGTCCACTGTTTCCTGGTTGTTCTGCTCGTCGCATGTGCCGCAGTAGTCGAAGCACTGCACATCCAAGACCATGTCCGCCTCACCCAAGGTGAATCCGCGGTTTCCATTGTTGTCGGTGGGAACAAAGTCACACGCCGTGCCTCCGATGTTCTGCTCATCTCCGCCCCAAGCGTTGATCATGTACTTAAACTCGTAGTCTCCAGGTACCAAGTTGACCACGCCAGTGTAAACATTGTCGCCGTCCGTGTCGGTCAAGACGTTGTCGCAAGGACCACACCAACCGTCCAGTGAACCCGTGACGTAAATCGTTTCGTCGCCGTTCAATGCTGCATTGGCCATGTCCACTTGGAAGGTCACTGCATATTCCGTGGCAGGAGATTCACATGAACCATCTGTGGTGCACTGACCGAAGCACGTGCTCAATGTCGTGTTCTCATTTACAGCTGCCAGAAGGCGGTCGTTGTACTGTCCGTTGGCACAGGAAAGCCCAATCAGGTTCTCCTTTGCATTCCAATCGCCGTTGTCGTTCGGGCTGTTCAGGTAAACATAATTGCCTGAGTAACCAGCGGGAACCGCAATGGTCACCGTCCAAGTGCCATCCTGGTCGGGATCAGACATGGCGTTGCCCTGTGCTCCTCCGAAGTAGTCTCCACCACCGACGTACATGCCGTTGGGACCTACAGTAATGTTGGCTGTATTTACGTTGAAGGTCACGTCAAACATCTCTCCTGAGGGGGGGCCTGAACCCGTTCCATCGTTCCAGAAGTAGAGGTTGTCGTAGTAGACGTCCCAGCCAGCTCCGTTGGCTGACCCGTCAGCGTTGAACTGACCGTCAAACTTCATCTGGAAGACGTTGTCCCAGGTCATTCCTTCGAAAGCAGCCTTGGGCAAATCCACGCTGTTCCATGAACCAGGAGTCAGGGGAACCTCTACCAAGAACTCGCCTGCGCCAGTGCCGCCGTTGACGGGGGTCACTTTCAACATGCGGTCATTGCCGGCAGCCACCCAAACATCCACGTGGAGGTGGGTCATGCCAGACAAGTTTGCAGACACCAAGTCTGTGCCCTGGTAGTTGAAGTTGGCATACTCCATCACTACGTTGCCGGTCCCTGGATCAAAATCCGTGTTCACCGTACCGGACTGTCCCCAGCCTGGGTTGTAGTTGCTGCCGATGTTGTCGTATGAACCGCCGTAGACACTCACCACGTCACCCGCATCCAATGTGGGGTCCGCTGCGTTGTCTGTTGGGGTTGTGCTGGACGCTGCCTCGACAATGATGGTGCCCACCATGCCCGCGGCAGCATGAGATCCAATGCTGCAGTCATAGTTGTAAGTGCCCGGAATGGTCAGGCTGATTGTCCCCATGCACGCTCCTTCGGTAGTGCCAGAGTTGGCGCCAAGGGAGAAAGATTCTGGGTTGTTCCACGAATCACCAATGGTGCTGGAAGTACCGTTGACATTATGAAAACCTGCTTCATTCACGAAGGCAATGGTTTCCCCAGCCGTCACGGTCAATGTTGAGGGGGTGTAGTAGAAACTGCCAGCGAGGACCGTGTGGTCTGCTCCTGTGCAGTCTTGAGCTTGAGCAATGCCGAAAGTGAAAACGGCAAGACATAACAGCAAATAGTTGCGCATAGTGGTTGGGTTACAATCAGGGTTAATCCTAAGCTCGGCAATATAGAACGCGGATGGTGTACATCGTACACCAACTCCATGAAAAGGGTCACGACATATTCACCGAAGGGCGGGAAAGGCTATATAATGAACCTTTAACGCCCAATCCTAGGCCGAGAACACGCCAAGTCAACAGATACAAATTTGTTGACATCCGGCTCACACCATCTCCTCCTTTTTCACGAGCAGATTGAGCCCTCCCGCCACCACAAGACTGATTCCAGCCAACAACATGGTCTGAATCACGTCTTCACCCAAAAAGGTCTTGTAGGCCCAATTGATGCCCCCCAATGCCGCCACAATCTGTGGTATCACAATGAACATGTTAAACACCCCCATTCCCACGCCCATTTTCTGAGGGTCAACCGCTCCAGACAGCATCGCATAGGGCATGCTCAGCATGCTTCCCCAAGCCAAGCCAACCATGGCGAAACTCCACTTCAAGTTGCCTGCACTTTCAGGGGTCCACCACATCATAGAGATAAACCCAAGCCCCCCCAAGACCAAGCTCACAAGATGGGTCCACCGCCGATCTAGGCCCCTCCTTGAGGTCCAAATGGACAGCAGAAGTGCAAAGGCCATGCTGCTCAGGCCATAGACTCCCATCGCACTCGACACTGAATTCGCCGCTGCATTGAAAGCCGCATTCTTCGCCTCGTATTCGACCACCCCCTCCATGGGAAGCGGTGCTTGAAATACAAACTCAGTCAATGCTGGCGTTGCGTAGGACCACATGGTGAAAAACGCGAACCAACTGAAAAACTGGACCGCCCCTAATTTGATCATGACCGGAGGCATGCTGCGGATAAAGCCCATAATCTCAACGAATCCGGCTCCAAACCCCCGCGTCTGCTTTTTGGCCTTTTGAAAGGCCTCCATGTCTGCCGGAGGCTCCTCAGTTGTGGTGAACACCGTGATCAGGATGCTCGTCATAAAGACAAATGAACCGATGGCAAATGACACAAAAACACTGTCCGGGATTTCCCCCGCGCCTGCTTCATTGGCGACCCCCATTTTGGTCACCATCCATGGCAGGTTGGAGGCCACCCAAGTGCCAATGCCAATGATCAAGGTCTGCAACACAAATCCATAATTGCGCTGACCATCGGGCAGTTTATCGGCCACCAAAGCTCGGAAAGGCTCCATGCTGATGTTGATGCTCGCATCCAAGACCCACAAGAATCCAGCGGCCATCCACAAGGCACTGCTGTAAGGCATGAAAAACAGTGCAACAGAACTCAATACCGCTCCAATCAAAAAGTAGGGGCGCCTGCGCCCCCACCTCGGATGCCATGTTCGATCACTCAAGTGCCCGATGATGGGCTGAACAATCAGTCCTGTCAGAGGAGCAGCAATCCACAACAAAGGAATTTCGTCTTGGGAAGCACCCAGGGTCTGGAAGATTCTCGACATGTTTCCTCCTTGCAGAGCAAATCCAAATTGAATGCCGAGAAAACCGAAACTCATGTTCCAGATCTCCCAAAAGGAAAGTTGTTTGTTCTTCATGTTGAGTCCAAAAAAATGCCCCCGACCCAGTGGCCGGAGGCATCAAATGTAATTCTGAAGGTCATCAATGAATCATTCGCAGTCGGAACTGAAGAATGTCAAGAACACCAGCAAATCTCCCGCACCAATGGAACCATTGGCGTCAAAGTCTGCAGGACATCCTGAGTCAATGGTGAAGGTGCACGTGCCGTTGTCGCGGTTTGCAATGGGCTCAAAGTTGTTGGCATCGCTGTATGTACAGCCGTCCAAAATGATGGAGATACAAGTTCCCTCTGCAAAGGTGTTTGCGCTGGCATCGAACTCCAAGTAGGCGGGGTCTGTGCAACCACTGATGATGGCCGTGGCACAGCTTCCATCGTCCACATCTGCCGACGGATCAAATTCCAAGAATGACTCATCCTGACATCCGCCATAGAGGCAGGCCCCGTTTTCGCGGTTTGCAGCAGGATCAAAGTTGAACGCATCTGCATACGTGCATCCCAAAACCACCAAAGTGACACAATCCGATGCCTCTGAAAGGTTCGCAGCCTCCTCAAACTCGAGGTAGTTGGGGTCGGTACAACCGGAAACGATCAAGGTTGTACAAGACGCATTGTCGGAGTTGGCGTTGCCGTCAAACTCGAGGTAGTTGGGGTCCGTGCACCCTTCAAAGATGCA
>CALKHD010000218.1 GCA_938092195.1 uncultured Flavobacteriales bacterium
CGTCTTGGAGCGTGCACACGAACACCTGAAGGACAACCGCCTCACGCCGAGAGGCTTTACCACGGACCACGCGGTTTACGACACCACAGCCATCGTTGGCTCTGCCTTGTCTGACCCCAACTTCAATTTGGACAGCCTTGGCGCCGAAGGAACAGGAGGGGACCACATCCAATTCCTTCTGCCAGAAGGCTGGCAAGAGAATGCAAGCTTGACGGTCGAATGCAATGTTTGGTACCAAAGTCTTCCTCCCAAATGGGTGGCCCCAACCCTGGCCATTCAAGGAGACAGCTTGATCGACGGCTTCCGCCAGTTGTACGCTGAATATGCTCCAATCCCTGAACGCATTGCCACCCAATCTTTCACCACCGAAATCCAAGGGACTGGAGAAGCATTGAGCACCCTATCCAAACTGCAAGCTTGGCCCAACCCCTCATCAGATGGCATGGTGATGGTACAATCCAGCGAAGCCACAGCCATTGGTAACTATCAGCTCTACGACCTTCAAGGAAGAACCATTGAGACGGGAACAAGCCCCTCACACAAACTTCGGATTGCACTGCCCAAAGCAGGACTTTACATCTTTAAAACTGAAGCGGGAGAGACCCTCACCTTGATTCGTCAGCAGTGAGTCTTTGGTCACCGTTCTGCGTGGTAGTCCAACACCACCGGACAGTGATCAGAACCATGAACGTCTTCCCAAATTTCAGCAGTACCGCATTGGGGCATGGCCTGATTTGAGGCCAAGAAATAGTCCAGCCTCCAGCCCACATTTTTCTCCCTCGCTCCACCCCGGTAACTCCACCAAGAGAACTGCTGGCGATCGGGGTTCTGGTGGCGCCAAACGTCGGTGAATCCTGCGCTCAACAACGATGTCAACCCATCAATCTCCTCTTGCGTGTAGCCAGGTGTTTTGTTGTAGTTCGGTTTCGGACGGGCCAAGTCCAGCGGCTGATGGGCCACGTTCAAGTCTCCACAGCAAAGCACAGGCTTCTCCTTGGCCAATTCAGACACGTACTTGGCAAAAGCCCGGTCCCATTCCTTTCTGAATGGAAGTCGCTTCAACCCTGAGGAGCTGTTGGGGGTATACACCGTCACAAAACAGAATGAGCCAAAGTCCGCAGTGGTCACACGGCCCTCATCATCCATTCCTTCCACACCGATGCCATGGGTGACAGACTTCGGTTCCTCACGGCTCAAAATCGCTGTGCCACTGTATCCTTTTTTCACGGCACTCGAGCTGTACACGTGCCACTTGCCACTTAAGCCGAACAGGGCTTCCCTGACTTGATCATCTTGGGCCTTGGTTTCCTGCAAACCCAATACATCCAGGCCGCTGGCTTCTAACCAACCTTCAAAGTCCTTCTTGACAACAGCCCTCAAGCCGTTCACATTCCATGTGCCCAATTTCATGGTCGCAAGCTCGTAAGGACAAGCCACATTTAGGCCATCCCCGGAGGGCGCGCCCAACCCTTGGCTACCAAGTCGGACATCATATCCGTGCAGTCCTGCGCCTTTTTCAAGACCCTGCGGACCTGAAGCATCTCCATAAAATGCTCTCCCTCATTGTCCAAACCTGCACTGTGGTCCATTCTCACCAAGTGGTTGAATTGGTCTGTATGTCCGACATCCAACAGCCTGAACTCATCGTTCAAAGGCTCGTAGCCGATGATCAACCTTCGGCCCTCGGATTCCGCCAATTCATAAAACTGCGGCATGGTCAAAAATTCCAACTGCCATGGGGCCATGTAACCCAAAGAGAAAAACGGATAGAAACGCTCGGCAAAAGGGATGCCCAGCTCTTCAAGCCGGTCCCGCAACAAACGCATGGCTCCTCTGGCCCTCGAGCCAGTGGTGGCGGAAGGGTCAAAATTTCGATAGGCCCCCCAACGCTTGGTGGGGGTGTAGTATTCGAAATCCCCCAAATCCAACTTGTAGTCAAAGTCAGAAGGCACATCCAATACGTAGCCAGGGTAATACCATTTGAATCCCGCAGACCGACCAAATTCAACTTCTTTGAGCATGGTGTATATGCCCAAACCATATTTCCGGTAATCGGGATGCTGAAGTCCAATCAGACTGGCCATGGATTGTTCACCCATGTCGAAATAACTCACGGCCACGAGCTTGTCTCCATCGTACACACACACCTCGCGGGTGTCGAAGACCGTTCGGTGAAAACCACTGGTCAGGTATTCATTCAAAGTCGGGTGAATAAAGCCCTTGAACCGCTCTTTGTGCATGGAATAAAGCGCCTCCTTTTCTGCATCTGGCTTGGCTGTGCCAATGCTGAAGGTGAACTTTTTGTCACAGCGGCTCATCCTTTTCCGCTGGCTCTTCTTAAAAGAGAATTGCCCGAGGTTCAATCGGATGTTGACCACACCAAAAATGCCGGATTCAATGCACAGCAAGTCCACCTTGTAGAGCATGACACTTCCCCTAAACCAGCCAGAAGCCAGGTACTGGTCGTACCGGCTGGGCGCCAATTTTCTAGGGAAGTGGGTCTGAACCAACATGGGCTGTAAGATACGTCAGTGAAGCCGTGCAGTTGACGGCGTCTACACCCTCCATTTTGGAATCAAAGCCTCCTCGATATCCATTTCACAAGGGCGAATTTGGCGGGACCAAAAGGAGGGAAGGAGAGAGGCACTGCAGTGATCGGCCATTTCCTTCGCATGACACTTCTGCGGTTCGAGAATTCATCGAACGCTGCCCGCCCATTGCTCCGCCCCATGCCACTGGCTTGAGTTCCACCGAATGGAAGATCTGGATTGGCAATCTGAACCACTGTTTCTCCCATGCCAACTGTCCCTGACCGGGTGGACATCATCCAATACTGGGCCCTCTTTTTGTTGCGGGTAAAGATGTACATCGCCAAAGGCTGATCCTTGACTGCTGACACCAAGTCAGGCACTTCATCGGCTGAATCCCATGTCAAGAAGGGAAGAAGAGGGCCAAACACTTCTTCCTGCATGACCCGCATGTCCGCAGTCACATCCGTCAAAATGGTGGGTTCCATGAACAATTCTTCGCGGTTGTATCCACCTCCGTGGCGCACCACCGCTCCCTTCGACAGGGCATCGTCAAGGGTGGCCACCAAGCGGTCGAATTGCGGTTCATTGACCACACGACCGTACTCTTTAGAGGCTTTGACATCGGTGCCAAACCAGGACGTCCAAACGCCGATGATTTCCTCGATGAGAGGTGCCATGGCCCCGTTCTCCACCAGAACATAATCCGGTGCAATGCAAACCTGTCCTGCATTCAATGATTTGCCCCAAGCCAAACGACCCGCCACCATTTTGGCGGAAACGCTCGCGTCTACAATGGCCGGGCTTTTCCCACCCAATTCCAAGGTCAATGGTGTCAAATGCTCAGCTGCAGCTTTCATCACCTTTCGCCCCGTTTCCGATCCGCCCGTAAAGAAAATGTGGTCAAAGGGGAAGGATGTCAATTCCGCGGCTTGCTCAGGTCCACCCAAGACCACTTGAACCAAATCTTGCGGCAAGGTTTGCATGAGCCACTCTGCCATGACTTTCGCAGTGGCAGGCGCCTGTTCTGGTGGCTTGACCACAACCCGGTTCCCTGCGGCCAAGGCTGCAATCACAGGCTTGATGGTCAACAACAACGGGAAATTCCAAGGTGCAATGACCAGCACCACCCCCTTGGGTTGGTTGATCACCTCGGATGTGGTTCCCATCAATTGAAGGGGGGTAGGACGTCGCTCTGGACGCATCCAATCCCCGAGGTGCTTCAAAACGAATTCAATCTCCTTTCGAATGGGGAAAAACTCAGTCAACCTGGCTTCGGGTTCTGATTTCCCCAAGTCGGCATGAAGGGCATCCAACAAATCCCCCTCACACGCCTTCAAGCCCATCAACATGGAGCGAAGCAGCTCCTTGCGCTCCTTCAACGATGACATCGGCTGCGCGCGATGTGCCCGCTTCAGTGCATCGAAGCCAGACTTCAGCTCTTCGACTTTCAATCCTTCAGCAATTCCTTTATACTGCCCACACTGCCCATCATTCCGCTGGCTTCGTATGGCATGAATACAATTCGAGACTTGTCATTGGACGTCTCCATCATCTTCTCCAACGCTTCTACGTAGCGCACGGCAATCAAATATTGGGTGGGATCCGCCTTGGTTGTGGACACCGCATCGGCCACCTTCCGAATGGCTTCAGCCTCGGCTTCAGCCACTTTTAATCGGGCCTGAGCACGGCCATCTGCCGAAA
>CALKHD010000219.1 GCA_938092195.1 uncultured Flavobacteriales bacterium
AAATGCACTATGCAGAAAAAGGAAGCCGAAGGGGCGGTGACCCTGAACTTGGCACGACAACCGTCGAGCTGAGAATGAACTACATCGAAATCCCGCTCCTCTTCGACATCAACCTCGGGGAATACCAACTGGGATTCGGTCCATACATGGGACGCATGATCAAAGCAGAGAAGTGGCAGCGGGTATCCGACACTTCCTCCAGCCTCGAAAACGACCTGAACGATTGGGACGTTGGAGGCCAAGCATACGCCCGTGCGCCTCTGGGCAAGTCCACCTTTTTCCAAGCCCGGATTTCAGGCAGCGCCTTGAGCCTTAAAAAAGACGGACCCGCGCTGGGTGCGACTCCATTTGGCCCCCGCGTTCGAAATGTTGCCCTGCACTTCGGGGTGGGATGGAGTCTGAGGTCAGCGTTGGAATAAGCAACCCTCAGAACTAAGCTGAGGCGGAATTTGGAGGCGGATTCGGGTCCAAAGGAGGGTCCAAAACTCGACTACGTCCACAAAAAGTCATCACCAGAGATGACAATCGTCACTTCTTTCACTCTGATTTTCAGTTTATTGGGAGCATGCGCCAAATCTCCCTCCTCTGGGCCGCCCTCTTTTTGAGCGGCATGCCCCTGCTTTCTCAAAGCTTCAACGGCTGTGACCCCGATGTCCTCCAAGCCGTGGATGACTTCTACGTGATCCAAGAAGCAGACCTTCCTTCCTTCACAGCCAATCTGCTGTCCAATGACGTCATTGGCATGGATGCGGGCGTCTTCATTGAAGGAATGCCTCCTTGTTTCGGCGCGGAACAAGGGACGGGCTTCATCTTCTACCAAGGTCAAGCCGACGGCACTTCCTGCTGCGGTGAATTCGAATTCGTGTACACATTGCTTGCTGGCGATCTGCAGTGCACGGCGATGGTGACCCTGATCGTGGAATGTGGAACCGAAAAAGGGGACTGTTCCATCATCAACCTCCAGCCCAGCACCAGCACACAAAACCCCGACGACCCCACCCAAGAACCCGACACCAATTGCGTGTTTGTGTGCAGTGGCGCCGTCACCACGGTTTTGGCCCCCTATTCCAGCCAAAACAGCTACGATTGGACCATCACTGGAGGTACGTTGATGGGCCCATTGCAAGACCCTGCCAGCGTGCAGGTGCAGTGGGGCGCTTCTGGTTCAGGAATGATCACGGTCACCATCACGGGTCCCGGGGGAGTCCAAGTGATTCAACAATGCGTGGAGATTGGAGAGGGTCCCACCGCTGCCTTCACTGTTCCGTCTCCCGTGTGCTTGGCCACAGACGTTCAATTCACCAGCACTTCGACCCCTGGAGCCGATCACTTCTGGGATTTTGGCGATGGAAACCACTCAGGGCTGGTCAACCCCATCCACAATTACACTGCGCCCGGAACCTACACGGTCATCCTCACGGTCAGCGCACCCATCTATGACGCGGAAGGCAATGTGGTTTGCTGCTGCACGGACACCTATGCCATGGACATTGAGGTTCTCGATGAAAAGGGCCCAGACATTGAATGCATTTCTACCCTGTGCGAAGGCGACACCGCGTGTTACTGGACCAACTCTGGATGCGCCGGTGCCACCTACCTCTGGACCGTGACCGACGCCAATGGCAACAACGTGGATTTTGACGGTCAAAACTCCGCTGAAATCTGCTTGGAATGGGGCCAAGGGCCTCACGGCAATGTGAGCCTGGTCATTTCTGGTTGCGCGGACATCTGCGATCAACCGACCAGCGTTCAAGTGCCCATCATCTCCTCCACTGCCCTGGTCTCGGGACCCCAAGTGGTATGTCCCGGTGAAGCGGCGGTTTACTCCGTTCCCAAATGGATGGACGTGGTCTACGATTGGACCGTCACCGGCGCCGTTTCTGCCACCCCCAATGGCAACCAAATTTCGATCGTTTGGGGCCCCAACGGTGTGGGAACCATCCATGTGACGTACCAAAGCCCCTTCCTTGGAGGGCTCCAAGGCCATGACGCTTTGGATTGCTCCGGAGAAGGCGATTTGACCGTGGAAATCCTTCCTGAACTGCTGTTCACCTCGGCACCGACCCAAGCCTGCGAAGGGCAAACGGTGACCTATGCCGTCAATGACGCAAACGTGACCTGGACCGTCAACCCTCCAGCCGCTTCTTCGGCCTCGGGCGCCACTTTGAACGTGACTTATGCCAGCACGGGCACCTACACCATCACTGCCACACCCAACAACCCCAGCTCGTTCTGCAACGGCCCCATTTCCACCTCCACTGTGGTTTCAGTGGTGCCAGCGCCGGTGATTCTCGGGCCCACAGAAGGTTGTGAAGGCCAGGGATTGCTCTACTCCATCGACTCCCCCGCCCCCGGCGTGAGCTATTACTGGAACGTGGTGGGGGGCACCGCCTCCAACTCGGTTGGAAACAGCTCCATCATCACCTGGACCGCGGGCGACCCTTTGCATCAACTCAACGTCAATGCCTATTCCACATCAGCGCCCTATTGCACCGCCTCGAGCGCATTGACCTTTGTCCCTCTTCTGCCTGCAACGCCCACCGCCTTGGACCACTACACGGGCTGCGCCAACCAATTGGAAGACTACATCCTCTCCACCTCCGCCGCCCTGAACGGAGAGGATTTGACGTGGACCATAGATCCTGCCATCGCGGGAAGCGTGGTCGATGGTCAAGGTTCCGGTCAGGTTGAAATCCAATGGAACGACTTCAGCGGTGCAGCGGTGGTGACCGTGGTGTCTTCGCTGTGCGACCTCCAAGAGGTGGCCTTGTTTACCGTGAACATATCGCCACAACCGGACGTGGAGATCATCCAAACTGGACACCTTTGCCCGGGCGCCTTCACCCCCGCTCTTCTGGGCACAACCAACACGTTCACCACTTACGATTGGTCGGGCCCCTCCACGGGAACAACCACCAATCCCACCTTCGCCGTCACCGCGACCGGACAGCATCAGGTGGTCGTCACAAACGCTTTGGGTTGTGTGGGCAAGGCTTTTTATGAAGTCGACGCCGATCCAGTTCCGGTGGCCGACATCACATCGCCAGAGCCCAGCACATTGTGTCTGCCGAGCTCACTGAGCAGCGTTCCAATGTACACGCCCACTTCTGCGGGGTGGTCACACCAATGGTCTACAGGTGGAACGGGACCCAGTGAATCCCACGCCGTTCAGAACAGTCCTGGCGCATACCCTTACAGCGTGACCACTTGGATCACGGCCACAGGATGTGAGGCCACAGACAACTACCTCATCACTGAAGATGATTGCACTGGAACCGGACCAGGGTGCATTCCTGCTGTTCAATTGGACCCTTCTGCAACCGTGAACTGCGACATGGTCACCGTGGATGTTGGATCTCCCTTTGCCACAGGTGTGACCTGGGACTATGATGATGGTTCTCCCTCCACCTCTTCCAATACTCACACCTATTCAGAAGCCGGCTGCTATGTCATTTGGGCCACGGCTCAAGTGCCAGAATTGGGGAATTTCGGCTCCACCTGCACAGTGACCGACTATGTAGGGGTTTGTATCCCGTTGGCTGCTGATTTCAGCTTTGAGGTTCAAGGCTGCACAGACGTGGACTTTGAAGACCTGTCGTCCTACATCGACGAACCCGGCCAAGGCAACGAAATCTTGCAATGGGATTGGGACTTTGGCGACGGCAATACCTCCACCACCGAAGACCCTTCTCACAGTTACCTCGCAGGGGGATCATACACCGTCATCCTCACCGTAACAGCGGCAAACGGATGCACCGCCACTGCGGTTACAACTGTGGTCATCGGCTCGGTTGGCTTGCCCGTCCTCATGATTGACTCGCCCTTGTGTGTTGGTCAAACCGGATCACACTCTGCCAATGCCACAGGCGCTGTGAACTACCTCTGGAGCTTCCCCGACGGGGTCACTTTCCAAGGCAGCTCCATTGAACACACCTTCACATCGGTGCCCACCAACAACACCATTGAAGTCACAGCTGTAGATGCCCAAGGGTGCACACAAACCGTCACTGCCCCGGTGACCGTGCATCCCGAGGCCGATGATCCACTGGCCGCCACGCCAGACCAAGTGGTGTGTTTTGACCCCGGTACAGCCCTCATTCAAGCCATGCCCGGGTTCATAAGCTATCAATGGGCAGATGATGTCGCAGACTTGCCCGGAGAAACCAATGACAACCTCACCGCTGGCGAGGGGGAGTATTATGTCTCCGTGTTGGATGCCAACGAGTGTCCAAGAACCAGCGGGCCTGTTGTCGTGCAAGTCCTTCCAGACTTGAGCCCCACCATCATCGGGCCCTCAGTGATCTGTGGAAATGGCGACGCTACGTTCCAAGTGACCGGGTCGTTCTCCTCCTACAAGTGGTTCAGGGACAACCTATTGGTGGCAACCACACCCACTTTAACACTCTCAGGCGTGGTGGGGACCATCCACAACATTAACGTGGTGGTGGTGGACGGCGACGATTGTCCGCACGCGTCCAATCTCCATACCATTGAGTGGGTCCAAGACGTGAATTTCACGCTGACCTCGCCCAACTTTCCTCCATGCGCTGGCGACGATGTGTTGATCGAGGTGGCCCCCTTGGACCCCACCGTGAACTACAACTGGAGCACCGGAGCGACAGGCCCAAACATCACCGTACAAAATGCGGGGGTCTACACTGCCACGGGCGTGAACGCCAATGGCTGCTTCCACTCCGCATCCTTCGAGGTGCTGCCCATACCCGACCTCTGTGCCGTCCCCACAGGATGCTATGAGAATTGTGGGCCCGACACCTTGTGCGCACCTGAAGGGTATGCCTCGTATCAATGGTTTTTGAATCAAAGTCCAATCTCAGGGGCGACCGACCCCTGCGTGATCGTCGAGGCCTCTGGCATTTACAATGTGATGGCCACCAGCAGCAATGGATGCAGCGCCATGTCTGGTGATTTGGAATTCACACTGCTGGACTGCAGCTGTGACATCGAGCCTTTGCTGACCATCACGGACGATTGCTGCGTGTCGTTGTCATTTGACAACAATAGCACCACCGACCTGTCCGACTTGTTTGTGCACACCCATGGCGAAGCCGCCAGCATTTCCCCATCCGTGGACTTCAACATCCTGAACCTGGGGCCGGACTTTGTGGACCTGAGTTACATCAGCAGTCCGCTGCCTCAAGGGCTCATCAACGACGCGGTCGTGGTCTGCTTTGACGACCCAGGAATGCACATCATCGGGTGGTCTTGGACCGGTCCTGACAGCCTCCTCTGCGAAGGTGAATTGGACTTCGAATGCCCAAGCGACACCGTCCCAAGCGACAGCACATGCGTCTCCATCCTGAATGGGGACATCGAATGCCTCGACGATGGAAGCGGATGGGATTACAGCTTTACCCTCTGCAACGGAGCAAGCACACCATTTGACATTGGCTACTTTACCCTCGCTCCACTCCTTCCCGCTGGTCTCAGCATCGACCAAACGGCCTTTGACTTGGGCGCCGGTGCCATCCCACCAGGTGATTGCATGGACTTCTCGGTGACCCTGACCGGAGATGGATCTGCCACAACTGCCTGCTTCATGGTCTCTGCCCACGCCATGGATCCAGC
>CALKHD010000220.1 GCA_938092195.1 uncultured Flavobacteriales bacterium
CGCTTCGCTCTTTGCGCATGCCCGCTGAATTGCAAAACAAAAAGGGCCAGGTCCTAAGAATGCGTGTGGGACACCCCATCCGGAAAAGAGACTTAACTGGATTCGAAAGCCACGATCAGTTGGCTCGTTTTTTAAGGGCCAAATCCTATGCCATGGGGGCAGCCTATGAGGTTCAACGGGATTGGTTCAAAGGGCTGCGCTTCCCATCTCAACCTTCAAATGTGGCGGATTCAATGCCGGAAGAGGCTTTGGTCGCAGAGATCGAAGGCTTGACCGATGTCCGTCTGTTTCAACATCAAGAATTCGATGTCTTTTGCGCTGCGGCTGAACGCATTCCTGGTCTGCTCAAGGAGATTGGCCGATGCCGGGAGTTGACCTTTCGGGCGGTGGGTGAAGGAACCAATCGGTCGAGGGACCTCGACGAGTACGACCTCTATTACCAGCATCTGATCCTCTGGGACCGCGACGCGAAGCGGTTGGCGGGGGCGTACCGCGTGGGAGAAGGTTGGGAGATCATGGAGCGCTATGGCTCCAGGGGGTTTTACACCCGGTCGCTGTTTCGAATGAGAAAGGGAATCCACCCTGTGTTGCGGCAGAGTGTGGAATTGGGGCGCTCTTTCATCGTCCCGGATTACCAGCGCAAGCGAATGCCATTGTTTTTGCTTTGGAAGGGCATACTCGCTGTTCTCATGCGGTCTTCGGAAGCGAGGTATGTGCTGGGCCCCGTGACGATCAGCAGCGACTACAAACAATTTTCACGGTCCTTGATCATGGGGTTTGTGCGTCGCCATTTTTGGGATGAGTATTGGGCCCAATTCATCCGCCCTCGAAAGCGGTTTGCCTTCGAAGAAAAACGAATGGATGCAGAAGCGCTGTTGGAGGGTGCTGGTGATGATGTCAAGCGGCTGGACCGAATCTTGGCTGACATTGAACGCTCAGACGTGGTGGTCCCGGTCTTGCTCAAGAAGTACTTGCACCAAAACGCCCGCATTCTGGGATTCAACCGCGACCCCAAATTCAACGACGCACTGGATGGATTGATGCTGCTCGACGTGCGAGACCTGCCCGCCGAAACGCTCGAAAACCTCCAGCGCGAATTCGGAATCGACTGAAGGTTTTCGAAAAAAGCCTGGGCCTGTTGGCCCGGCATTCCATGTTGTACTGGTTCAGATTGAGTAGGAGAGGCTCACAGAGTAGGTCCGGCCGCGTGTGAAGCTGGACCAGTCGTACATGACTCCTTTGAACTCATGGGTCAACCGGTTTCTTGGGTTGAGCAAGTTGCGGGCCTTGAATCCAATCCGGAAGTTTTCGCCCCAGCCTTTGCCCAAGCTCAAGTCGAGGGTGGGTGTGGGCTGTTGCATCACATTGGGCAGGGCCCCTTGGGTCACCAAGAAGACCTTGGGGCCTTGCACGTTAAACGACAAGGTGGTCACGAAGTCTGCACTGTCGTTGATGTAGGTCAAGACACCATTGACGATGTAAGGCGCTTGTCCGAAAAGGGCCCTTGTATCGGGGTGGTCGGGGTCTTGGGCACGGATGCTTTCGAGCTCGGCCTCGGGAATCTTGACAGCAGAGCGGATCAGCGTCACGTTGCCAGAAATGGAGAGGTCCTTGAAGAAGCGAGAGCTGGTCACATTGGCCAAGTCTTTCTTGGCTTCGAACTCCACACCCATCACATCTGCATAGGGGACATTGGACCAAGTGAGCTCTTCGTTCACAGCTTCGAGAACCTGCGTTTGCTCGATGGGGTCGCTGAAGTGCTTGTAGAACACACCCGCAGAAATCATCTCGCCCAAGGTGGGGTAGTGCTCCAGTTTCAAGTCCACGTTGTCAATGCGGGTTTGTCCCAGTGAAGGGTTGCCTTTCAGGGTTTGCAGAGTCTCGAAGTCGAATCCACGGAACGGGGCTTTCTCACGGAACACCGGACGGGCCAATGTTTTGCTGTAGGCCGCGCGCAAGTTGGTGATCCGAATGGGGTCAACCTTGCCCAAGATGTAGGTCATGTTGAACGAGGGCAGGAAGTTGGTTTCGTCCAATGTGCCTCGGTTGCTGGCAATCTGCTCAGGGGTCTGGTCCGACGTGTCCCGGTTGCTTTCAATGCTCATGCTGGCAGACTCTAGGCGCATGCCCAAGTTTCCGCTGAGCCGCTCGTTGACCCGTGCATCGAGCATGGCGTAAGTGCCCAACACGTTCAAGAACCCGGCATCGGAGTTGCCCGGGTTGCTCACGTTGTTGGTTTGAATGAAGTCCGTACCCTGCGACACAACCAGATTGGGGTCAGAGAAGTATTGAGTGGGATCTCCTCCGAAAGCGTCAAAGAACTGTCCAGAAGCCGCAAAAGTGAACGCGTCTTCCTGCTGGCTGCGCTCCGTTCTGACGAAGCTTCCACCAAAGGAGAGCTTGCCTTCCAGTCGGTCTCGGCCAGAGAACACGGGCTTGCTCACGTTGACCTTGATGTCGGTTTTGCTTTCTTCCAGGTCGCGCCAAAAGCGATTGGGTGCAGGATAGCGATCGGGGCGAATGCTGTAGAATCGGTTGGTTTCGGTGGGGATTTCCATGCTGCCAATGGCCACACCTTCTTGTTGTAGGGCTTCCACTGTTCCTGGCACGTCTTCCGCCCAATTGCTGCTCAAAACACCGTCGTCCACCAAGCCTTCGATTTCATCCAAGATGTCGCCAGAATCTGAGGGGTCCAGCGCTGTTCCGTCGGCATCAAAGAAGACGGCTTCGTCAACCAATGCTTCGGTGTTGTCGATGTAGTTGTTAAACAGCACACGCAAGTCCGGTGTACTCATGCGGCCTTCAGATCGGCTGGCCACCCAGTCAATGGTGAACTCAGATTGCGGCATGTAATGCTCGCCTCGCATTTGAAAGGTGTTCAGGGTGCGGCTTTGGTAACGGTGTGAGCGCTGCTGCTGAATTTCGTCGCCATCCCGCGGGTTGAGCCCTTCTTGGAAGCGCGCGCTGTTGGTTCCACTGGTGATGGTCATGCCCATCAAAGAGACCTTGTTGAATTCGTTCAGCTTGTAGCTCAAGTTCAACAGGGTGTTCCAGCGGTGGGTCTCGTTGGTGCGCTCGTCGGAGTAGCGCTGCTGCATGTCAAGGGCGTCCGTCCCCACTACATTTCCGGCGGCCCAACGGCCATAGACTCCGTCTTGGTAGCCTCGGGTATTGCGGGCATACTGGGCACCAAAAGTGTACCCTAGTTGACGTCCAAACAGAGAAGTTTGATTGCCAAATGTGATGGAGTGCTTCATGTCCATGGCCGCAGTACGGCGAACATGCTCCCAGGTGTTGTCAAAGCTCTGTCCCACATCGGTGAGGCCTTGGTTGGCCTCAATGGATGCAGGAATGGCAGCTTGGAAATACAAAGAGTCTCCCAATTGAGCGGCGCCCCATTGGTCGGCATATCCCAGACCGGTGAGCACGCATTGGGCGTCAGCGTAGGCAGCAATGTCATCCAAAGAACCCAAGCCGCAACCGTTGAGGGCGTCTTGCACCGTGCTGCTGGACAGCAAGTCGCGGTCGATGATGTATTGAATCTGATCTCCAAAGGAGACAGAAACGGCGCTGGGCCAACCATTCTGAGCCGCCGCCTGAACCACTGGGCTCAAGCTTCTTGAACCGTCGTCGTATCCGAGCCAGTCTTTGCTGCCGCGTTGGCTGGACAGCACTTCTTTGCCCGTTGTGTTGGTGTTCCATCCCAAGCTGCTGGAATAGTTGAACATGAACTGGTCCGGAAAGTCTTTGGTTTCAACGGAGATGTAAGCGCCCGCCCAATCCGATGGCAAGTTGGCGGTTTGCGTCTTGACCACCTTCAGGTTGTCCACCAAGTTGGTGGGGAAGAGGTCCATTTCGATGGTGTTTCTGCGCGGGTTCATGGATGGAACCTCGGCGCCATTCAACGTGGTTTTCAGGTAACGGTCCGAAAGGCCCCGAACAAAAATGAAGTTGCCCACGGTGGACACACCAGACACGCGCTTCATCGCGCTGGCAGCATCGTTGTCACCGGTGCGTTTGATTTGCTGGCTGGAGATGTAGTCAATGCTGGCGGCAGACTTTTTCTTGATGTTCTCCATGTAGGTGTCCCGTGCACGGTCCACCTTGGCCACCACTTCGGCGGCTTGCTCAATCACAAATGTTTCGGGGAAGAGGTTGAACTGAACGACTTGAACATCGTCTCCAAGGATCACCACTTCTTGGACGTGGGGGCGGTATCCAATGAACCGTCCAACAACATTGTAGGTGCCTGGGGCC
>CALKHD010000221.1 GCA_938092195.1 uncultured Flavobacteriales bacterium
CCGGGTGAGAAGGGTCCTGCTGCCGTCGGCAGTCTCATGCCATGCTTCCAGCGTGATGTCGAAATGGGAGGGGCCGATGCGCTGCAAATAGGGCAAGGGTTGGGGGTCCTGCGTGGGACCTTCGATTCGGAAGGGTTCCAGTGCGCTTAACGGGACCACGTTGTCGCCCACCGTTGTGGCAAAGTTCTTGCCCAAAAAGGGGCCGAGGGGAACGTACTCCCAAGCTTGGATGTCTCGGGCCGACCAGTCGTTGACCAGAACGAGACCTTCGATGTAGCTGTCGGCCTCGGCCATGGAAATGGGCCTGCCACGTTCAGAATCGCGGGAGATGACCACGCCGACTTCTAGCTCAAAGTCCAGCTTGCGGGTGGGACCAAAGGTGATGGTGCCATCGGCTTCCTTGCGCTGTCCAGAGGGACGGTAAACAGGTTCGCCGCTGGCGATGATGCTGCTCGATCGGCCATGATATCCAACGGGCAAGTGCTTCCAGTTGGGCAGCAAGGCATTCTCTGGATCGCGAAACATCTTGCCCACGTTTCGGGCATGGTGCTCAGAAGAATAGAAATCGGTGAATTCGCCCCACTTGCGCATGTCTGCTAAGATGAGGAGTCGAAGTTAGGTTCAGCGGCTGCCTGCAGCACTTTCTCCAAACCAGTCTTGGTCAAAAGTGCAGCCGTCAAAATCGTCGGTCAGGCGCACGTAGGTTTCGGCCAACCGGCGGCGCACCCATTTTGACAGCTTGGACTGCCTCAACTCGCTCTCCACCTGCATTTGGAAGAGCTCATAGTCTTGCTGCGGACTCGCCGCGTGGGCCGGCTTTCGCTCGTCTAGGCGATACAAGGCGTATGCCTGCTGCTCTTCACCCTCGACGGCTGTTGGCTCTGAATACTCTCCAGTTCGAAGCTCGTTGATCATGAAGAATTGGGTGCGTTCCAATTCGTCCACGCCGTGGAAGAGTCCGCCTGTGCGAGGGTTGATCACGCGGCCCCCTTGGTTTTGGGTCTCTTCATCGGTGGAGTAGCGAGTCACGGCTTCTTCGAAGGTCAAAGAATCGATGGCCAGCAATACAGCGACGCTGTCGGCGAGTTGCGCGGCTTCCGTCAATGCGGATTCTGGCACTGTGGGCTTCATCAGCACGTGACACATGGAGAAGACCTCCCCCCGAAGGTTGGTGGTTTTCACAAAATGGAAGCCGAAATCACTTTCGAACACCGGACTAAAAGCGCCTTCTGGTGTGGCGAAGACCTGCGCCTCCACTTCGGGCACAAAAGCGCCGCGCCGGATGTCTTCGTAGCATCCGCCTTTGTACTTGGAACCGGGGTCTTCACTGTGGCGCATGGCCGCCAACGTCAAGCTCAAGTTGCCCGCCACCACTTCCGCGCGAATGCTGTCGAGCTTCATGCGGGTTTCGAGCTTTTCGGCTTCGCTGAGCTCCGGCTCGATCATCAGTCGGCTGTACCGAATTTCTTCGGGAATGAGCGGAAGGCTGTCGGTGGGGATGGCGTCAAAGTGATCGGCAATGTCTCGGGGCGTGGCCCGCACTTGGCCCTCAATCTCGGCTTGCATGCGGTCGGCCATGATTTGCTCTCGCATGGGCTCGCGAAACTCTGCCTTCCAGGCTGCGACAGTCTTGCCGTACTCCGCCTCAAAGGCCTCCACAGAGCCAAACATGCGGATGTAGTATTCCAGCCTTCGGTCGATTTGTGCCGTGACCTCTCCGTCGTCCACCATGATGGAGTCCAGACGCGCCTGGTGCAGAAGCAGTTTTTGCAGCATGAGCTGTTCCACCACAGGGCACACGTCGGTGACGGGCATGCCCGAAGCCTCCATCTGAAATAGCTGGGCGTCTACATCGCTTTGAAGCACGATTTCATTGCCCACAACCGCGATGATGCGCTCGAGTTGCTGGAGCTCTGGCTGGGCCAGTTCAGGCTGTTCTTGAGCATGGACAAACGACAGAGACCAGGCCAGGGAAAGAAGGACGAAATGGCGTGTGTTCATGGGGTGTCGCTAAAGCGTTCTGTCTTGGGGTCGATGGTCAAGGCTTCTTCGGCCCAGGCGGCCTCCACCGCTTGCTCGCGCATGGTGACCAAGGTACGGTTGCGGCGCCGGTGAAGAAGAAGCTCTCCAATGCGATCGGCCACCCTTTCAACAGGGCTTACCTGTCCGGTTCTCAAGCGCTCGGTGACCAAGAGCAAGGCGCGTTCATCATCAGCATGGCCGGCTGCAGTATCTGCCTTCCATTCGATTTTGGTGACCCGGTTGCTCGCTTGTTGTCTGGACGCGCGTCGGGGATCCAAGGGGAGACGTTCTGACAACTCTTCCCACGACCACCATTGCTGGGCTTCGAGGTCATGGTCCATGCTCGCATCGGTGCAACGGCTCGACAGGTTGGACAGAACTTCGGCATCCGAGGAAGCGAGTTGACGTTGCCAGTCCCGAATGTCACGGGGAAAGGGTTCATTGGCGGGAAAGACCAGCCATCTGGCCCTGAACACCGGGGCATTGAGTTTGAAGAGTTCGGGCTGTTCGTCCAGGAACGATTGCAATTCCGAAGTGCTCAATGCCGTGTCGAGGTTGTCTCTGAGGTAGCGGTCTTCATAGGCGTGGATGAAAAGCGCCTCGGTGTATTGGGTGATTTCCCGATGAAAGTCTCGTTCGCTTTCGGGCAATTCAGTTTTGGCCAAATGCACCAATGTTCGGCGCTGTTGCCAATCGGCAATGAACCGTTGAGACCAGGATGCACTGTCCATCCCCGTCAAAGGAGCAGGCATTTCAGCGCTGATCTCGCCCAAGGTCAATTCCTCTCCGTGGGCGGTGGCCACCACGGCCGTCAGGGGGTTTGGTGGCTCAGAATTTTTGCATCCAGACGCAAATCCGCAATACAGAATCAACAGAAACCAAGCAGAGAGGCGGGCCATCAACGAATGGCGTGGAGGGCGGTGCGGTTCACTTCGTGAGCAAAGCGAGCCCGTAGTTCAGCGATCCAGGTCTTCTCGAGGTGGTCTTGGAAGTCAGCGATGACTTTGCCCCTGGCCTCTTCGAGGGTTTTGCCAATGGGGTCGATCACTTCTGTAATCTGAACAAAGCGGACTTGGCCATCCACGGTTTCGAATGGCGTGATGCCCGGTTGGCCGTTCAAGCTTTCGAACGCAGCGTCGAGGGTGGGGTTGGTGCCCAGCTCCACTCGGCTTTCTTCCACCGTGATGCTCAATGGGTTTTCTGACACCATTTCCCGGCGCTCGGTTTCCATGTCCCCCCCCGCTTGCGCCACATTGAAGATGCGCTGTGCGGCGGTGTCATCGGAACAGCGGAATATCTGTCCTTGGATCCGGGTCTTCCAAGCATACTCCGTCTGATTTTCGTCCCAGAAATTCTGCAGGCCTGCGCTGTCTCGAACAGCGCGGCTCCAGACCTTTTGGTCGGTCAATTCAAACAAGAGAATGCCATCGTGGTACTCCTCCATCAGGAGCCTGAAGTCGTTGTGCTTGCCTTCCAAACGTTGGTCTTCATAGGCGATGACTGCTTCGTCGCTGAACCTGGCCAAGGCCTGCCTCAGCAAAGATTCTGCGCCTTGGTCCACCGAAACACGCGACCGTTTGTCGTTCACAAAGGCAATGAAGTCGCCGACGGTGGTCTTTTCCTTGCCCACCATCAAAATGGGCTTTTTGGCGATGCCTTTCTTCACCGAGATGGGTTGCAGAATGCTGTCGATCACCGTGGCATCGACCACCTGCTGGAACCGCTTTTCGTCGAGGGTGAAACCGTATTCAGCTTTGCGTTTGGCAATGAAGCTTTTGCGGACTTGCTCTGAGCGGCTGTCGCGCTGAAGCTTCTTTTCCAATTCACGCTTGGATTCATCAAACGTTGGTGGGGCTTTGAATTCGAGCCGTTGAATGAGGTGCCATCCATATTGGGTTTGAACGGGCTCGGAAATGTCCCCGTCTTGAGCCAGCGCAAAGGCAGCTTCTTCGAAAGGCTCCACCATGCGTCCAGTTCCAAACATGGGCAATTCGCCACCCTTGGTGCGGGAGCTTTGGTCGTCACTGTGCTGACGAGCGAGCTCTGCAAAACTGGCGCCGTTGGCCAGTTCGGCATTGAGGGCGTCAATTTTGGCTTTGGCTTCACTCTCGTCGCCTTTGTTCTTGGATGGGCGAATCATGATGTGGGCCACTTTCAATTCTCCCCGGGCCGGTCGGCGGCCTGTGAGTTTGATGATGTGGTAGCCATAGCGGGTGCGGATGGGCCCCACCAATTGCCCAACTTCTGCGGTGTAGCAGGCCTCCTCGAAGGAGTAAAGCATCATGAATGCACTGAACCAACCCAAGTCACCCCCGTTGTCTTTGACGCTGGGGTCGTCGCTGCCGCCCCTGGATTTGGCGATGCCGGCAAAGTCTTCACCACTGGCAATGCGCTCTTTCAAGGCCAGGGCTTTGTTCCAAGCATTCAATGTGTCCAGTGGGGAAGAATCCCCTCCAATGTTAACCAGCAGGTGAGAGGCGCGCACTTCCTCGAGCGTGCGGGCATAGGCCTGTTCTACCATGGCGTCGAGCAAGTCATTGTCGACCAAGTAAGGCCGGGCCAGTTGTTTGCGGTAGCCTGCGAGCTCGTTGATGAACGCCTGTGCGGTATCCATGCCCAATTCCTCAGCAGCGAGCACTTTGAGCTTGAAGTCAATGAACAGCTCCATGTACTCGTCCAAAGCAGCTGGGGTGACCAAACTGTCTCGGTTGTTCTTCTTGAAGATGTGCTCAAAGTCTTGGGCAGATACTTCTTCTCCGGCAACCGTGACTACGGTTTGGGCCTGGTGGCCCAGCGGGGTGAACATCAAAAGGGAGAGAAGTCCAAGGGCGATAGGACGGAATGCTGCAGAAATTCGGTGGAGGCTCATCGTTGCGAATTGACGGCCGAATTTAGCGTCTCCGGCTCCACCACCGAAGGATAGAGGCCGCTGATGGTGCACCTTTATCTTTTGTTTTCCACCTTTTGCCCCCGAAACCGCTTCCTGTGGAACACATTCGTCGACGAAGCGGTCAGGGATTTGGCCACTTTCAAGCCCAAGGTCCAATAGGAATCGTTGGTTTGAGCATTGCCTCGAATGGCTTGGCGTTCTGACGCCAATCCCTGCTGATACTGATAAGTGGAGATGTTCGGGGCTTCGGCGCAAGGAGGCATGTCGTCTGGATTCGACTGACTGCTCAGTGCCAAGCCCAATGGAGACATTTTCCAAGGATCGGAGTATTGGCTGCCAATGTCGTCCAGTTGGTCCGTTTGGGTAAAGCGCCAGAGTCCAGTGAGCGTCAAGTGCCAAGGTTTGCCAGAGCCTGAACGGGCACTGATGGTATAGGATAGGCCGATGGGAACGGTCATGACCCATTGGGCGTAATCCACACCTTCGGTGCGCAAGGCCCGCAAGTCATGCCATTGGCCCGGGGTGTTCAACCCCAGTTCATTCAAGGCCTCATAGGACAGATTGTGAATGTCGACTTGGGCCATGGGGGCGTGGTGGAGCAATGCCAATCCAGCCATGGCTCGGAAATGATGGGTCAAGTTCCATTCTCCCAGTTGTCCTCCAAACCTCACAATGGGCCAATCGGCCGAAGCGGATATTTCCATCATGGCGTTTTGGAAGTGCAGGTTCCTGACAAAAGCAATGGCGTTGTTGGACGCGCTGTCAGCACCTTGTATTCGGATCTTTCTGAGGTCCAAATTCCAACCAAGGCGTTTTCCGCGTTGCTGAGCCCGCAGGCTCAGGCCACCACCGGCTTGAACCAGATGCCATTGGGTGTCGCTCAGAACTCCGTAGCTGCCCCGGTGACCGATGTCGCCAGAGTAGCCAGAAACATGACTGGATATACCTGCCTCAAGTTGCCAGCCACTGGGAAGCCGCAATTGAGCAACTCCTCCGCGTGCTGCTCCCACCACGAGGGACAGAACGACGGCAAATCGAATGGCATAGACGTGACACATGGTTGGCCACAAATATACGACGAGCGCAAGAAAATTATCGACTAAATCTTAGAAGCGCATTTTGGTGCGTTTCTTAAACAGCCCCCCTCTGCTCTTGTTGCCATAGCGGCTCTTGCTGTTGTTGAAGCTTTGGCTCTTGCCATTGAGCACTTTGCCAAAAGACACAACCAGGGTGCCGTAGGCATCGTCGTTGGCTTTGTTGCCACGAATGACAGCGTGATCCTCGCTGAACCACATGTGGTTGGCTACACTGTGTTCTATGCCAGCCTCTTCCATCACCACTTCGTTGGCTTGGCTCGACAGAGCGGCAGCCAGGGGTTTCATGCCGGCAGGATCGGCGTAGAACCCGGAGATGTCATCCAAATAATCGGTGTCTGTGATCCTGATGCCAAGTTCCAGGCTCAAGTAAAAGTCCTTGGCACCGCCCTTTTTCTGTCCGGTGATGACCGCACACAAACCAAATGGGATGGTGGTCAGGTTCAATTCATCGGAATAGTCCACCCCTTCGGTTTGGAGTTCAGGCAGGCTGTGCCATTCTCCTGGAGAGGTCAGGTTGGCCTCGAGCAAGGAATTGTAAGCTGGGTTATTGGGGTCCACTTGCGCCTCTGGGTTGTGACGCAAAGACGCAAAGCCTACAAAGCCACGAATGGTCAGCATGGCCCGGCGCTGTCTCGCCCAAACCAAGGGTTTTTGGAACAAGTCGCGTTCGAGTCGAATGCAGCTCTCCTGCATGATGTTGCGGAAATGCAGGTTCCGTCCTCGGCGTGCAGAGTAGTTGGTGTGTTTGTCGTGCCCTGAAATTTGCACAGAGTTCAGCTCCATCCGCAGGTGCCAAATGCCATCGCGGTCCAGTTTGCGACGTGCAAACATGCCAAATGCAGGCCGCGTGCGGACTTCTTGCATGTCCCAAATGAAATCCCTTCGTGAAGAGGCCCCATCTCCAATGTCTCCCATGTAGTTGGCCATGCCAGCTGTGAAACCGACATCCCAATTTCCTTGGCCCCAAGCATGAGACCCTGAAAGCAGGGTGATCAACACGACGGAGGACAAAAGCAAAAGCATGCGCATGAACCAAAAATCAGGTACGCATGGGGTATAATTGGGGGCCTTGTTCATCATCAGCTACGTCCTACGTGTGGATAAGTCAATACGGATATCGAAAGGGTATACGCGTCCTACAGGCTTGGGTTACATTCAGATGTGCGATTTTGCAGCATGGACAAGGCAACAAGAAATCCACAGGCTTTGTGTGACCTTTTGGGCATTCGTCATCCCATCATTCAAGCGGGAATGGTGTGGTGTACAGGGGCAGATTTGGTGGTGGAAGTGGGACGTGCTGGTGGGCTGGGCACACTTGGAGCGGGCTCCATGTATCCAGCGGAGTTGAAGTCGCAAATCCAACGTGTTCGATCGCAGTGGGACGGGGCATTTGCGGTGAATGTGCCGTTGCTGTATCCATCTGTTGAGGAGCACATGGATACACTGTGTTCAGAGCAGGTTCCGGTGGTCTTTACCAGTGCTGGGTCACCCAGAAAGTGGACCGAGCGCCTGAAGGAAAGTGGGTGCACGGTGGTGCATGTGGTGTCCAGTGCTGTTTTTGCGAAAAAGGCGGAGAATGCTGGGGTGGATGCCGTTGTGGCAGAGGGTTTTGAGGCCGGGGGCCACAACGGAAGAGAGGAGACGACCACCCTGTGTTTGGTGCCTGAAGTGGCAGATGCGGTGGACATTCCAGTGATTGCAGCTGGAGGACTGCATGATGCCCGTTCCATGCTGGCGGCAATTGCTTTGGGTGCATCGGGGGTGCAAATGGGCAGTCGATTTGTGATGACCCAGGAGAACCCCGCTCACCTTGCGTTCAAGCAGCGCATTTCAGAAGCCGGTGCCGGCGAAACGAGGTTGATGCTGAAGGATGTCACCCCGGTTCGGCTTTTGAAAGGCGCTCATGGGGGCTTCTTCGATCAAGTGGCCAAGGCGGAGGCCGAGGGTGAAAGTGCAGATGTTCTTCGAGCTTTGCTGGGCAGAGGGCGTGCCAAACGGGGCATGCAAGAGGGTGATTTGCTGGAGGGGGAACTCGAAATTGGACAGGTGAGTGCCTTGTTGAAGGACGTCCCTCGGGCCGCTGATTTGGTCGCGAAGCTTGTGGCCGAGTATCGGTCTTTTGGGACGTCACAGATGTCCCCTGGGTTCAACTGGAACGCCTTGTCTTGATTTCACCGAGCCTGGTGGCATAACAATCGCGCAAGGCAACCGTTTGATTCGAGCTTGCGTACAACTTGCAACAGATGAAGATGAGGACGTCTTTGCTCAATTGGACATGGGTCTGCTGTGCATTCGCATTTGGACCATCCACTGCGGTGGCTCAGGAATGGGAATGCATTCAGGTGCTCAATGATGGAACGGTCAATTTGGGCTGGGAATCCGACCTAATCGGAGCCGAGGCTTACAGCATTACCCCTTTGTTGCCCGCCCCGGATTGGACCCCGCTTCCTCCCACCGATCAAAGCTTGGACCCTGGCAACCCGCTGTCGGATGTGGTGGGGATGAATTTGCCCCTGCTGTCCACCAACCAAGGTTTTTGCTTCACGTTGCTCGCCTTGGACGCTTCAGGGAGTTCAATGGCCGGCCCTTCGGACACGCTTTGCACCATTTTTCTGGAGCTCAGCTCGGGCTTGATTCCGGGAACGGTGGACTTTGATTGGAACAGCCCTTTTCACTTCAATCCGCCCCCGGGATTTGCAGGCACCTATGCTGTGGAGCAGTTCTTTCCTGACGGCACATGGATGGTGGTGGAAACAGCGCCTTGGCTTCCGGGCAACTCCAACTACACACTTCCGGTCAACCAATGCGAGGGCCTGGCCACCTACCGCATCACCCTCACTGAGGATGGCGGTTGCGTCCATCAATCCAACCAAATGTCCATCGCTGTGTCAGATGAGCTTGATCCATTGCCCCCTCAAATTGTGGCGGTCGACGTGGATTCCTTGACGGGGTTGGCCGAGATTTCTTGGGAGGCCAGTGAAGAGCCAGACGTCGCAGGGTACATCGTTTACACGTGCACAGGGTCCATCACCAACGTTCTGATCACCATTGAGGACCCCAACCAATTGAGTTGGACCCATCCATTGAGTTCGGCAGCAAGCCTCATCGAGTACTACAATGTGGCGGCCTTTGACAGTTGTTATGTGGGCGGTATGCCCGACCCGGGGGCGGCGAGTCCGGCTTGTGCGGGTTCGAGTTTTCTTGACGTGACATGGACGCAATGCACGGACCAAGCGGATTTGCAGTGGTCACCGGTTTACCAGTGGCCTCAAGGTGTTGACCATTACAAGATTTGGGCCACTGAATTGGACCAAGCGGGCAATCAAAGTGGTCCCATTTTATTGGCAGAGGTCCCCGGTACGTTGACCTACTTCCAGCACGAAGGCGCCAACATTGGCAGTTTGTACCGATACAGGGTGGTGGCCCATGCTGCGGGTGAGGAATGGACCCAAGGGTCCAACGTGGCCGAAAACCTGTTCACGTATCCCGGTGGACCAGAATGGATGAGGTGGAATGAGGTGAGCATTGTCACCGATTCAGCCGCTGTTTTGCGCGTGGAGGTTGACGCCAGTTCTGCCGAGCCACATACATACGAGCTCTGGCGAAATGAGCCCTTTGACGATGATTTCGAATTCGTGACCAGCGCTTGGTCATTGGGAGGGCCATTGACGATGGTGGACAGCACCATCGACGGTAGCTTGGGACAATACCGGTATTATTTCAAAGTGGTGAATGCCTGCGGCGATTCTGTGCTGGGCACACCTGTAGCTGAGTCTGTGTATTTGACAGGAACCGTGCTGGAGGGCCAGCTCTCCAATGCTTTGGCTTGGACGGCATTCGAAGGTTGGGAAGTCCCAAGGTCTGGGCATGTGTTGATGCGGGGCATCCAATATGGAAGTCCTTTGGAGGAAGTGGAAGACTTTGGACCGTTCAACTATTCATACAACGATGAGCTGGACGACTTGTCGGGCACGCCGGGCGAGTTTTGTTACCGGGTGAGGGCGGATCAATTGGACAACGGCTGGTCTTCGCTTTCCAATGAAGTGTGTTTGACCCTGCCGCCGGTGGTTTGGATTCCAAACGCCATGGTCTACAACGGATTCAACAATTCTTGGAAGCCATCTGTGGCCTTTGCCGATGTGGACGATTACCGCCTGGATGTGTTTTCGCGGTGGGGAGACTTGATTTGGACCACCACCAACCCCGATGAAGCGTGGGACGGCACAAAGGAGGGGGAGAGCGTGCCAGAGGCGTTCTACCCTTACACCCTGCGCCTTCAAGATGGGTCTGGGCGATTGGTCACCCGGATGGGGCATGTGATGGTCGTGCTCAGGCCTTAAAAAATGTGGTCGTGAAAGGCCCTTGAACTCAGCGAGTTGTGGGCTATTTTCGCCGGAATATTTGCCGCAGTTGATCCGTCCGTCATGCCAGAAGAAGTTTCCCCATTCAATACCAAGATCATCGGAGAAGGCCTCACCTACGATGATGTCTTGTTGGTGCCCGCCTACAGTGAAGTGTTGCCCAGAGAGACCAAGCTGCGCAGCCGCTTTTCTCGGAACATTGTGTTGAATGTCCCGGTGGTTGCCGCCGCCATGGACACGGTCAGTGAAGCCGAAATGGCCATCGCCATGGCCCGTCAAGGCGGCATTGCGGTCATTCACAAGAGCATGAGCATTGCGGCCCAGGCCGCGCAAGTCCGCAAAGTCAAGCGGAGCGAGAGCGGCATGATTCAGGACCCCATCACCCTCCCCGTGGATGCGGTTGTGGGGGATGCCCACCAGATTATGTCTGAGCACCGCATTGGAGGCATTCCAGTGGTGGACGAAGCTGGCTTTCTCAAAGGGATCGTCACCAACCGAGATTTGCGTTTTGAAAGCGAAAAGGCCCGTCCCATCGCAGAGGTGATGACCACCGAAAACTTGGTGACCACGCCCAATGGCACGGACTTGAAGCGCGCCGGAGAGATCCTTCGGGACAACAAGATTGAAAAGCTGCCTGTGGTCGATGCCGATGGCAAGCTCGTTGGATTGATCACCTACAGGGACATCATCAAGCTCCAGGAGTTCCCCAATGCGTGCAAGGACCAGTATGGTCGTTTGCGCTGCGCTGCTGCGGTTGGCGTGACAGCGGACACCATGGAACGGGTCGAGGCGCTGGTCGGTGCAGGGGTGGATGCGTTGAGCATCGATACCGCCCATGGCCACAGCCGAGGGGTGTTGGACATGCTCTCCAAGGTGAAGAAGGCGTATCCTGATACCGATGTCGTTTGTGGCAACATCGCCACGGCAGCGGCTGCCCTGGCCTTGGTCGAGGCCGGTGCAGATGGCGTGAAGGTGGGCATTGGCCCAGGTTCGATTTGCACCACGCGTGTGATTGCAGGGGTGGGCGTTCCTCAGTTGAGTGCTGTGATGGCGGTTGCCGAGGCTTTGCAGGGCACGGATGTTCCCATGATTGCCGACGGTGGCATTCGCTACACTGGAGACATTTCCAAGGCGATTGCCGGGGGTGGACATTCCGTGATGGTGGGCAGCATGCTCGCAGGCACCGAAGAGAGCCCCGGTGAGACCATCATTTATGAAGGGCGTCGCTTCAAGAGCTACAGGGGCATGGGCAGCATTGAAGCCATGCAAAAAGGCTCCAAAGACCGCTACTTCCAAGATGCAGAGGACGACTTGAGGAAGTTGGTTCCCGAGGGGATTTCAGGTCGAGTTCCCTACAAGGGGACGGTTCAAGAGGTCATGTACCAAGTCGTGGGTGGCCTTCGCGCTGGCATGGGCTACGTAGGGGCTGTGGACATCCCCGCCTTGCAGCAGTCTCAGTTTGTGCGCATCACGTCTGCCGGCGTCAAGGAGAGCCATCCTCACGATGTGATGATCTCCCGCGAGGCCCCCAACTACAGCTTGCGTTAAGCCCTCCTGAGGTTCTTCCCTTTGATCAGCGCTGACCGAACTGCTTGAGTTTTCGCAAGGGTTTTCGAATGCGAAATAGCGGAGGTGGCGTGGCTTGATTCAGTCGCCAAGCCTGGGCGTCCTCAGCGTTGGCTTTAATGCGGTTGCTGAGCGAGGCGTTGGACTGTCCACCCGCCCTCATTTTCACGGTTGTTCTTGGCAGGTACGCCAATTGCCCCCCCCGAAAGTGAAAGAACCGAAGCATGAGTTCATAGTCAGCTGCACTCCGAAGTGTGGTGTTGAACAAGCCATGCTGCTCATAGAGTGAACGCTTCACAAACAAAGTCGGGTGAGGGGGCATCCAACCCCTTCGGAAGGAACTGGGGTGTCCAGACTTCCATCTTCGGGTGATGGTTTGGCCGTCCTCGGCATCCACATAGTCCAGGTCGGCATAGATTCCGTCGGCCCCCGTTTCTTCAAAGGCCGTTAGAACATCAGAAATCACGCCGTCATCCGCATACCGGTCATCGGCGTTGAGGATGCCAATGATGTCGCCTTTTGCCCGGGCTACGCCACGGTTCATGGCATCATAGAGTCCATTGTCAGGCTCACTTGTGAGTTGTGCGATTTGACCGTTGAATTGCTGCAGTCGAGCCAAGGTGTCGTCGGTGGAACCGCCATCCACAACATGGTAGTCCAAGGCGAAATCCCCCCGTTGTGATACGATGCTCTGTACAGCCTCTTCAACGGTGGCTCCAGCGTTGTATGTCACAGTGATCACAGATACGGTCATGGCTCAATCACCGTTGGTTAAACAGGGCGCGTTGGGCTGCAAGATGGCGCTCATCGAGCAAGCAATTCTCATACGTGGCCTTGGAACTTCGGATGCATTCTTCAGCGGACATGGCCAGCAAAGTGGCCGCCGCATCAAGCCAAGTGCTGATGTCCAATTGCAAGCATTGGACGGTTGCGCCTGGGTTCATGTCGGACCATGCGGTTTGATCTGAGACCAAAACGGGTTTGCCATGGGCCACGCCTTCGGCGACCGCATGGCCAAAATTCTCATTGAAGCTGGGCACCAAGACCAAGTCAGACCAGCCGAAATGAGGTTGAACCTCTTGGGGTGGGGTGGCCCCCATCCATTCCAGTTTCACGCCTTGGCTTTGGGAGTTGAGATGGTTGGCTTCGGCTTCATCTTCAATTGGACCCACAATTCGGTACGTCACGTCATGGCCTTGATCGGACAGTTTTTTGGCCAGCTCGAGACCGAATCGATAGTTCTTGATGGGGTGCACCCGGCCAACACTCAACAGATGAATCCCACCACCTGCCTCAGAGGGTTGAGCAGGGGCAAAGGGGACTGGGAGGTTGAGAGCGATGCTGATGTTCGCCCGTGGAAACCAGCGTTGAATTTCTTGGGCTTCTTGTTGGGTGCTGGCGTGCCAAGTGATGTGGTCGAGTTGGCCCGTGGCCCCCTGCAGCCAGAGCCATGCTTTTTTGCGAAGGGGCTTGATGGAAAGGGCGCCTGCGCCCAACATGCCACGGGGTGCCAGTGTTGTGGGAATGGCTTGGGCTTTGGCCACTTTTAAAGGGAGCCGGGCAAAAGGCCCACTGTACAAACTGTTGATGTACAGCCTATCGGGTTGAACGTCCAAAAGCAAGGTCTGCCAGTGGGTTGCTGTCCAATGGGATTGAGGCCAGTACATGACTTGGGCCTTGCCAACCGTGTGCCAAGTGTTGGTCTCCACAGGAAGGGGTTCTTTTTGACCCAAATCCTGGTTTCCGCAGATCACCCTAAAATCGAACTCCTCGCCGAGGGTGGTGATCAAATTGGAAATGCTGCGAATGGGGCCGCCAGCGCGATAGGCTGGGAGGTACCAGTCCAAGGCCACCAAAATGAGTGGGCGATGGCGGTCTTTTGCTTCAGTGGAGGTCATGTCTTCTGATCCACTGTCCCAACGAAACCAAGGTCCAAATGCGAGACCACGTGATGGTGCCATTCTCAAAACCATGCCAAAGGCGATTGACTGCGCCTTCGTTCAGCACCTCTCTTTCGATGAGGGTGTCCAACCCTTCGCGGCAAATGGCTTTCAAAGGCCCCCTCATCCACATTTCCCAAGGAAGGGTGAAGCCCATTTTGGGACGGTTTACGATTTCAGAAGGCAAAAGATCGCCCAATGCCTCTGTCAACAGGGCTTTCGGGGTGTGCGGGTACTTGACTGAATCCTGAATGGCCAGGGCTGTTTCAACCAATCGATGGTCCAAAAAGGGCACGCGGACTTCCAGTGCATGGGCCATGGACATTTGGTCGGTGTCCCTCAGGAGCACATGCTGCATATAGGTGTGCATCTCAGCCAGTCCGATTCGACTCAAGACCGGCAAGTCCAGTGCGGGAGAAGTGTCTAAATTCTCGCGGCACCAACTGGCCACACTGTCGCGGGTGTGGGGAATGTTGGTCAGGTCCCGAACGTCAGACTCGAGCAAGACCCGACGTGAAATGGGATAGGTCGAGGCGGGGTCCAAGGCCGCTCCAGTGAGGAGGGTTGCGAATTTGTCAGAGGCCACTCCGGGTTTGACGGTGCGATAGGCTTGACCTGCCAATCGGCGCAAGCCTCTGGGCCAAGACATGGCCCACTGCTTCTCCATCAGGTCCAGCGTTCTTCGAAACACGGGATACCCCGCAAAGAGCTCATCACCTCCCAGGCCACTCAACGCCACCGTGATGCCCGCATTCTTGGTGGCTTGAGAAACCACAAATGTGTTGGGTCCGTCACCACTGGGGTGATCTGTCCCGGCCAGGGCATCGGGAACGGCGGCTAAAAAGTCATCGGCTGAGAGCCGGATTTCGTGATGGTCCGTGCCGTATTTCTTGGCGATGAGCCGGGCATATTGACTCTCGTCAAACCCGTCTTCATGAAAGGCAATGTTGAACGTTGAGACAGGTTGCTGTCCCACTTCCGACATCAGGGCGACCACAGCGCTGGAGTCAATGCCTCCGGACAAAAAAGCCCCGAAGGGAACGTCTGAACGCATCCTCAAATCCACGCTGTCCATCAGAATCGAGCGCACGCGTTCCGAAGCTGGTCCCTTGCGATAGGTCCAAGGTTCTCCCAGTTCCGCGATCGAATGGGATGCGGATGCAGCGTCCCACCAGCATTCGGTCACCACTTCGCTGTCGTCGGCCATGAGCCAGTGTCCTGCTGGCAACATGCGCACCCCTTCAATCAAGGTGTCAGGGCCATGGACGGTTTGGTACCTCAGGAAATCGACCAGCCCGGCTCTGTTCAGCTGTCTTTTGACCCGCCCGGAGGCGAGCAGAGCCCGAATTTCACTCGCCCAAAGCAGCCCTGTTGAATCTTGATGCACGTAAAGAGGCTTGATGCCCATGCGGTCGCGAGCGAGCAAAAGCCTTTCTTCTTGGGTGTCCCAAAGTGCGATGGCAAACATGCCGTTGAAACGCTGCAATGCGGCCTTCCCCCACGATTTGAATGCTGCGAGCACGACTTCACTGTCGCCCGTGGTTTGGAATGGGTAGTCGAGCTCTTGCTTGAGCTCTTGGTAGTTGTAGACTTCTCCGTTGAAGGCCAAAACGTAACGGCCGCAACAGCTGGTCATGGGTTGGTTGGCCCCTTGAGATGTGTCGAGGATGCTCAATCGGCGGTGGCCAAGAACGACGTGGTTGTCATCTGTCCAATGTCCTTCTGCGTCAGGCCCGCGGTGAGCGAGGGCTGCTGTCATGCGCTGGGTCTGGACCAATGCAGCCCCATCTGCTTTTCCGTGGGAGCCAGTGATGCCGCACATGGTTCAGGTGGAAGGGTCGTCCTCGCCGTCGCCGTAGGCATTGTCGCCATAGCCGTAGCCACCATAACCAGTATAGCTTCCATAGCCTCCGTAGCCATAACTGTAGAGGTATTGGTAAGCGTACTTGGAAGCATAATAGCGCCAACGTGTAGGGACGATGCCATTGAGGACCATGCTCACGTGCTCAATGTTGTTTTGCCCCAAAAGGTCCTCCAGTTGGCGCATGCCTCGGGCATTGGCTCGCTTTACATTGGTCACAAGCAGTGCCCGGTCGACATGTTTCATCAAGACCAAGGCGTCCGTGATGAGCAGAATAGGGGGGGTATCGATGACCACATAGTCGTAGAGCTTTCTGGCCTCAGCAAGCATCTCATCCGTGCGTTCAGAGAGCACCAACTCAGAAGCATTGGGCGGAACAGGGCCAGAGGTGAGAACGTCCAACCCTGGGACGTCGGTCTCTTGCTTGGCCATCATCCAAGGCATTTTTCCGATCAAGTAGCCACTCAAGCCCACTCCGCGCTCCAGGTTGACGGCTTTGTGTACCCGTGGTTTGTGCAGGTCGAAGTCAATCAAAAGGGTGCGTCTACCGGCTTGTGCCAGAAGGGCTGCCATGTTGGTGGCCGTAAAGGTCTTTCCTTCGCCTGGGTGCATGCTGCTCACCAAAATGGTGTTCTGACCCTCTCGGTTGAGCAGGTATTGAAGGTTGGTTCTCAACCCTCTGAAAGCTTCTGTGGTGGGGTGCCTTGGGCTCTTGCTGGCCACCAGTACGTATTCCTTGTCGCTGATGTCTTCGTATCGGGGGACGCCACCGCTGACAGGGAGTGAGGTGGCCTCTTTGAGTTCGTTGACGCTTTCAATGCGTTCAAACAAGAGAAGCCGGAGAACGGCCAGGCCCACGGCCACGGCCAAACCAAAAAGCGTGTAATTGCGAATGGTCTTGGGCTTGTCTGGTCCTGTGATGCCAATCCCACGGGCAGCTTCAATGATGCTGGCGTTGGATGTGATGGCTGCCCTGGCGATGAGGTTGGTCGCACGTTGCTCCAACAGGTAACCATAGAATTTGTCGCTGATGGTCAACCTTCTCTCAATGGCCAGAATTTCTCGCTCGCTCTTGGGCAACCGAAACAATTTGGATTCAATGGTTTGAATCCTTTTGACGAGTGTGGCCTCCTCTTCTTCCAGCTCTATCCGCGTTGAAGCGATGTAGTCAAACAAACTGAACCGTGTGGTGGAAATCAGAGAGTCCAACCGTTTGACTTGAAAGCTGCTTGGCGTGACATCGAGCAGCATTTGTGTCCGTTGAAGTTGCAAGTCATAAAGTTGTCCGACCTGCTCTGAAGCGACGGCATCTGAGGTTAAAAATGTACTGGGTGGAATGCTGGTGTTCTCGACCCCGCGGGCGAGATAGCCTTCAAGAGCGCCCAGGCTTCGCAGGCTCAGCCGCAGTTCCTCTTGCTGGGTTTCCAGTAGAATCAACTCCTGGAAATAGGCTTGTTCGTTTCTAGACAGGTCCAGCACTTCGGCTTCCTGACGCTGTTGATCAATGATGTCTTGGAGGCTGTCTACGTTGGCTTCGATTTTGCGCAGTTGAAGCTCAATGAACTCGTCTGTTTTTGCGTTGATTTCCTTTCGCGCCGCAGTCGAGTATTCGATGTATCGGGTGGACAAAGCCTCTAAGAATTCAGTGGCCCTCTCGGGTCGAATGTTGTCGATCTGCATCTTCAAGATGCTGGTTTGTCCAACCCCACTTACGCTGAGTCCGCTCCGGTACGAATTGATGAGCTGGTCGTCCGTGTGCACGTGAAACCTTTGCCCTTGGGCAATGGCTTGACCGATGGTGCCTTTTCCGCCTTCGGCCCTTTGGATGGTCAGTTTGAAGTCTTGCGTTTGAAGGGGCTCTCCAAACAGATGCTCTTGGTTGTAGGTGCGTCCGTCCCTGAAAATGGCCGACAGGACAAATTTCTCCTCGTCGATCACCGACAGGTCAAAATCGGCACCGAGCGCTGAAGTGCTGAATTGCTCAGGATAAGCTTCAACTGTGACACCACTGAGTCCGCCCACAGGAAGCGCCCTCACGCGGCCAACAATGAAGTAAGTCACATTGTGGTCGAGGTCGCCAACCGCCTTGCTCACCAAGTCGCGGCTTTTCAAAATGCGCACTTGGTTGGCGATGTCGGGACCTTGCCGCTGAAAACGTCGGCTGACCATGCCCTCCATGAGCTCCCGGGCCTTGTCGTATTCGTCCTTTTGCTCCAGCAACACCTCTGCACGAGCGCCATACTGGTCGAGCTGTTGATGGGTGACAAACCGCGCATAACTCTAAGCCATGGCGGGCAACAACAACAGAAGCAACCAGTTTTTCGCCGCCACCTTCAAGGCCAGCCTCAGTTGCTTGATGCTATTGTTGGTTTGGGTACTGCTCGTGTTGGCCATGGATGGAAATCAACGACAAAGATATTTCTTCTTTGGGGGAATCGTCGTTTTGCTGACCATAGCTTACTTTTATAACATGCGTCAGAACCTTCTTCGTCTCTGCTTTTTGTGTTTTTGCCTTTCAATGGGTGAGCGTCTATCAGCGCAAGGTGTGGTGCCGCAGTGTTGTTTGGACTGCTCTTGTTATTTCTGCGGGAGTATTGAAGATTGCTTAGGAGCGGGCCCAACATACTCTCCT
>CALKHD010000222.1 GCA_938092195.1 uncultured Flavobacteriales bacterium
TGCGGTGAGTAGTTTTGTCCTTGTCCGCAGGGGTGCCGAAAGGCTGAGATCATACCCTCGAACCTGCCCGGGTCATGCCGGGAAGGAAGCGAACACCGCAGGCGCGGTGGGGTCCGTCCAACGGATTCCTGTGTGGCACAAAACGATTCGCCATGCGCCAGATGTTCTTCTTTTTCTCTCTGATGATACCGGTTTTGGCCGGTGCCCAGGATTCCATTGTCACCCCAACGGATGGTCCGTTTCGGTTTCTCGACGCTGCGGCTGTGACGGCTGTGAGGTCTGCCGAACGCGCGCCTTTTGCGGCCGAAACGCTCGATGCCGAGGAGATCGCCGACCGCAATACGGGCCAGGATTTGCCCTACGTTTTGCGGTATACCCCTTCGGTGGTGGTGACTTCGGATGCCGGAGCCGGTGTGGGTTATACGGGCCTGCGCATCCGGGGAACCGATGCCACACGCATCAATGTGACGCTCAACGGCGTCCCCATCAACGACAGTGAGTCTCAGGCCGTTTTTTGGGTCAACATGCCCGACTTGGCTAGCAGCACAGACGACATTCAGGTGCAGCGCGGCGTGGGTACTTCCACCTTGGGGGCGGGTGCCTTTGGGGCCACCATTTCGTTGAACACCCTCGACATGTCCGAGAAGGCCGGTGGTGCGATGATGGTCGGTGGAGGCAGTTTCAACACCTTCCGGACCAACCTACAGTGGAGCAGTGGCCGCAGCGAGAGTGGCTGGGCAGCCGAGGGGCGTCTGAGCACCGTCCAAAGCGACGGATGGGTGGACCGGGCGTCAAGCGACTTGTCGAGCTTCCAGCTGGGCTTGAACCGCGCGTGGGATGGCGGCTACATGACCTACACGATTTTGAGTGGCCGCGAGCGCACCTACCAGAGTTGGTGGGGCATTCCAGAGGTGGCTTTGGACGGCACCGCAGAGGAGATTCAGACGTGGGGCCAGAACAATGGCTATTCCGAAAGACAGATCAATGACTTGGTCCAATACGGTCGCCAAGCCAACTACTACACCTACGAAGATGAGGTGGACAATTATGGCCAAGACCACCAGCAACTGCACTTGCAGCATCAAGTCGGGGACTGGCGTTTTTCGGCCACGGGCCACTTTACCCATGGCGAGGGTTACTACGAGCAGTTCAAGGATGGAGAGGACCTGTCCGATTACTTGTTGCCCAATGTGGTGGTGGGTGAGGACACGGTGAGCACCACCGATTTGGTGCGCCGCCGCTGGCTCGACAACGACTTTTACGGGGCGGTCATTGGGGCAGAGCGCCGCTGGGATCGGGCAGCCTTGACCATGGGGGCTTCGGCCAACCGCTATGAAGGCGGACATTTTGGCGAGCTGATTTGGGCCCAGAATGCCTCCACTGCGGGGACGCCCAACTTCAGGTACTACAACAACGACGGGATCAAGTTGGACCGCAATGTATTTGCCCGCTTCGTGCAGCGCTCCAAGGATGGCCGGTTGCAAGCCCAAGGTGAGCTCCAGTACCGAGGGGTGCGCTATGAAACGCTGGGAACGGACAACGACCAACAGGCGATTGATGTGCCGCGCGACAGCGCGACGTTTGACTTCCTCAACCCCAAGGTTGGATTGGATTACCGATTGAACGATGAGGAGCGCTTGTTTGCTTCTGTGGCGGTGGCGCACAAAGAGCCCGGCCGGAATGACTTTGTGGATGCCCCCTCTGGATTTGCCGATCGCGCGGAGCGCTTGGTGGACGTAGAGTTGGGTTGGCGCCGCAATACCGATGCCTATGCATGGGGCCTCACGGCTTACCACATGTCGTACAATGACCAGCTCATCCCTACGGGTGAGCTTAACGATGTGGGCGCCGCTATTCGGCAGAATGTCCCGAAGAGCAACCGGACCGGATTGGAAATGGAGTGTGGATGGCAGATTTCTGACGCCCTTGAGCTCGGCGCCCAAGCGACCTTGTCCCGCAGTCGAATCGATCAGTTCACGGAGGTGATTTACGATTATGGGGTCAATTTCGATGAGTACAACGTCATCGAAATCGAACATCAGAATACGGACATCGCTTTTAGCCCGCGGGTCTTGTGGGGGGGGCAGTTGCTTTGGCATGCCGTGCGGCCGGAAACACCCTCTGGCGTGGCGTTGGACCTCGAATGGGCGACACAGCACGTGAGCGACCAATTCATGGACAACACAGGCAAGGCTGCGGTATTGCCGGCGTACACTGTGTCACAGCTGAGGGCGAGCCTCTTCCTTCCCAGCGTGAAGGACGGCAAAGTGCTTGACCGCACCCGACTCGATGTGTGGGTGGAGAATGCGCTCGATGCCGAATACAGTGCCAACGGTTACACCTACAGCTATGCTGCAGGTCCCGACTTCTATGCGCTGGAGAATTTCTACTACCCGCAAGCGGGGCGCCACATCAATGTGGCCTTGACCTACAAGTTCTAAGCGGCGAGAAGCCGTTCAGTCTTGGCGTTGGGATTCCGCTGCGAAGGCCTCCAAGAAATGGGGGTCTTGCTCGATGGCCGATCCCACCACGGCGAGGTCGGCTCCGGCTGCCCACGCGTCCATTACAGCGTCGGGTGTGGTCATGCCACCTCCTGCGATGATGGGGCACGGCACGGCCGCGTTTACAGCCGCGATCATCTCGGTGGAGACGGGGCGCTCTGCGCCGCTGCCCGTGTCGAGGTACATGCATTGCTGGCCCAGGTAGTGGCCTGCGAGTGCAGTGGTGGCTGCGATGTCGGGCTTGTCGCCCGGAATGGGCAGGGAGCCGCTCATGTAGTGGGCGGTCGTGGTTCGGCCGCCATCGATGAGCATGTAGCCGCATCCCACGGCGTCCAGTCCAAGCTCGCGAACGCGGGTGGCGGCCTCCACGTGTTTGCCGATGAGGGTTTCGGGATTGCGGCCGCTGATGACGGAGAGAAACAAAAGGGCGTCGGCCTCTGAGGTGAGCTGGCTGGGCGAACCTGGGAAGAGCACGATGGGCTTGTCGGTCTTGCTGCGGATCCAAGAAGCCACCGTGTCCATGGACCCTTCGGTGACGAGGCTGCCTCCAAGCAACACGGTGTGCACAGCGTGAAAGCTGGCATTGAGCATCCAATCGAGGTCTGTTTCACCCTTGATTTTGTCGGGATCCACCAACACGGCGAGTCCCTTGCGGCCTGCAGCGCGATCGGCTTCCAACGCGGTGATCCAGCGTTGAGAAAGGATGGATGAAGGGTCCTGATTCACGACTTCGAAGATGGGGAAGCAATCCTTTGGATGATGTCCGGACGCAAAAGGCCGTGGCCGCATGGGTGAAAATGGACAGGACCACACCCTTTGAGGGCCTTTGAATTTTGGGGTTTGATGACTTTGTCTCGCTCGCCAAAATGTGCTTCTAGGACCCCGGGGTGCGCTGCGGCTGTCCTGCGTATGCGCCTTCTGGAGGGCCAGAATTTCCTCAAGGAGATCCAGCAGTCGATCACCATGGACCACATGGATGCTGTTTCGAGGTGAAACAGGGAGAACTGATGGAAATGCGCGGGCAAGACCCGGACCGACCGCAACATGTGCAAGAGCTGAACCAAGGATTGGCGTTGCCGGCCACTTTGGTTCAGCCAAGCGCGGCCGATGGCCGTGTCCACCGAAAAGCGGTACCCTGGATTTTTCACCAGCCCGTCTGGGGCCATGACCAAAACGCGGTCAAAACGATGGGGTTGGTCTGTCCACCAAGAAAGCGCCACGCGTCCTCCCAAGCTGTATCCGATGAGGGTGCCGTTGAATTGGAGCCCTTCGTTCTCGAGGATTTGATCGATGGCCGCGTACCACAATTGGGGATCGAGTGGCCGGTGGTGGCCTGAAGATTGACCGTGGGCCGCCAAATGCGGCATCAGGACTGCGGCGTCTGCCGGGAGCAAAGGCCGGACGGCCATCATGTCCTCGAGCGGACGGCTGAATCCGTGGATGGCCACCGCGGCATGAACACCAGCAGGTGAAGGCCGCCAAATGGCGTATTCCAGCACCAAGTCCCCCTGTAGAAATCGCTTTCTCTTCAGTTCGCTCGGCCCTTCAACGGGATGATCGGCAATGCTCGGTGCCATTTCGCAAAGGTCGGTTGTTGGGCCCGGTTGTTCATTCGTGATTTCATGTGGAAAACGGGATGCGGTGGATTGGAAGTCTGGGGGTAGTTTTGCCTCGGTTTTCCCGGTCAGCGTCGTTGCTGTCCGGAAAAAAAAAATGCCGAAAGACACGAGCATCAAGTCCGTCCTCATCATTGGAAGCGGACCCATTGTCATCGGACAAGCCTGCGAATTCGACTATTCCGGATCCCAGGCCTCCCGCTCGCTTCGCGAAGAAGGCATTGAGGTGACCCTCATCAATTCCAATCCGGCGACCATCATGACCGACCCGGTCGTGGCCGACAACATCTACCTCAAGCCACTCGAGCCCGAGTCCATTGAGGAGATTCTGCAAAAGCACGACATCGATGCCGTGTTGCCCACCATGGGCGGACAGACGGCCCTCAACCTTTGCATCACCTGCGATGAGATGGGCATCTGGGAGCAGTACGGTGTGAAGCTCGTCGGCGTGAACATCGATGCGATCGACATCACCGAGAACCGCGAGCGCTTCCGGAATTTGATGGAGGAGATCGGCATCCCCATGGCTCCACAGGCCACGGCCAAGAGCTTTTTGGAAGGCAAAGAGGCCGCCCAGAAGTTTGGCTTCCCATTGTGCATCCGTTCGTCGTTTACCCTCGGTGGAGCGGGCGCATCCATTGTGCACGACCCGGCTGAATTCGACGGTTTGTTGACCCGAGCCCTGCACATTTCGCCCATCCACGAGGTGATGATCGACAAGGCGCTGCTCGGCTGGAAGGAGTTTGAGCTGGAATTGCTCCGCGACGCCAA